>JBGOTL010000030.1:0-32028 GCA_041476465.1 Candidatus Acidiferrum sp.
AAATTGCTGAACTGGACCACGTCGGTATCGGTGTGCCGCGAACGGGTGATCGCGAGTTTCTTGCCGTCTCTCGACCAAGCGTAGGCCACGACATCGGCCGGCTCGGTATCGAAGTGCGTTAATTGCGCGGGTGCTCCTCCGGCAAGGGGTTGCATGTACAGGTTCTGCGCAGAGGCCACGGTCCGAAGATAGGCGATGGCCCGTCCGTCGGGCGTCCATCCGATCGTGTGGGCGCCGGAAGGGGCGTCAAGCTCCTGAACCGGGGCGCCATCTTCGAGGTTTTGAATAATGAACTTTAGTTTTCCGCCTGCGCCCTGACCTTCGAGCTTCCTGTACGCTATGAATTTGCCATCGGGAGAGACGCTGGGATACAACACGCTTCCGCGCGCCAACTCCACGGGCGCGCCGCCGTCAATCGAGATCTTGAAGATGTGTCCAACGCCATCCGATTCGGTGGTTCCGTAATAGACAATCCATTTGCCGTCGGGCGTGCAGGAAGGTTGTCCATCATCCTTCCCATCGGTAATCTTTTTTGACTCGCCCCTCGCTGCATCGAGCCGCCACAGGTTTTTCTTGTTACTCTCATCTGTTCTCGACCATAGGATGATGTTCCCTGATCCGCAAGCGGTTGGCCAGAAACCGACGAAATCGTTTTCAAATAGGCGGACGCGACTCGTTCCGTCGGCCGCAGTCATATAGAGTTTAAGCTCCACGTCCTCCTGTACCAGCTTGTCGGCCGCCGTCCAGGAAAGCCAAAAGCCCGTAGCCTGTTCCGTGGAGATCGGGCTGAGTTTCCAGTCGATTTTGTCGTTCAGAATGGCCGGGGAATCGCCTACGTAGACGGTACCCGTCAGGTGCTGCTGGGCGGTAACCAGTGATTTGCCGTCCGCGGTGACGCTGAGTGACCGGTATTGGCTCAGGTCGTTGCTGATTTTGAACGGTTCCCCGGCGGGATAAGGCTGAAACCAAATCTGCGGCCGGAAGCCAGTCGATGGTTCGTACCCGATGAATAAAAGGCCTGCGGAGTCGGGCAGCCAGGCGACTGCAATGACAAACAACGGGAGCGGGAAGCTCTTGACCAGCTTGCCCTCCGGTGTCAGTACCAGAATCGAGCCGAAGGTATTCTTGCCGATCTCCCCGGCTGCGACGCCGATGAGTTCACCCGAAGCCGACCAGGATGGATCGGAGTTTAAGCCTGTCGGGCCCGACTTGCGTTGGAAGATAATGTGTTCTCCGCTGCCATCCGCGTTCGCCAGCAAGAGCTGATCTTCGCCCTTGTCGAGGATGCTACGCCGATACACGATACGCTTTCCATCGGGTGAGAAGGAAACGGCGCTGGCTACATCGCTCACGACCTGGCGTGAAGCGCCGCCGAGAGAAGGCACAGCATAAACATTCGTTGTGTTGCCGTTCGCGGGATCCGTGTGGGTGTAGTAGAGATAGTTGCCGTCGGGGGTGAAGGCAGCACCGAAACTAAAGAAACCTGCCTGCGGCGGGACGACTGTTACCTCACTGCCGGTGGCAATCTGCTTCACGCGCAGGCTGGGTTCGCCTTCGCTCCTGCCATAGACGATCAACCGGCCATCCGCTGAGGCTGCGGCAAAATAGACTACCTGCCCGTGATCGGTCAATTGACGAATAGCGATATTGCGCGTGTCAATGGCAGGCGCACTCTTGCCCAAGAGTTTGTACACACCGAAGCTTGCGGCGGCCAGCAGCAGGATGAGCACGGCCGCACCGGCAAAGAGCAGCCCTTTGTGGCGGCCTGCCTCGGCGATGAGCACGGAGCTGGAACTTGCCGGGAGAGTCGCTTGCCCGGATGTGACACCAGCGCCGGGCGACGCCCCGGATACGGCCGCGGAAGGTGCTCCTTGCGATGACTCGGTTGCGACCTTGCCGGAATCGGTCTCGCGCTTCAAGCGTTTGAGGTCTGCGCGCATTTCGGAAGCGTGCTGGTAGCGCAGGTCGCGATCTTTTTCGAGAGCCTTGTTGATGATCTCCTCGAGCTTTGCAGGTACCTCTGGATTAAGGCGCACGGGAGCGACGGGGGCTTTGTGCAGAATGGCGTCGAAGAGATTGGCCGAGGTGTCGCCGCGGAAAGGCAGCGTACCCGTAGCCATTTCATAGAGCACTGCGCCGAAGGAGAAGAGATCCGTGCGCGCGTCGAGTTCCTTCCCGCGTGCTTGCTCCGGAGACATATAGGCGGCCGTGCCCAGAGCCGTACCGGGGCTGGTCAGAAACTGGTCGTCCATGGTGGCGGCATTGCCCTGTGCGGTTGAGCCGGAGGAATCGCCCTCGATAGCGACCTTGGCGAGGCCGAAGTCCAGAATTTTGGCGTGGCCGCGTTGCGTCACGAAGAGGTTCGCGGGCTTGATGTCGCGGTGCACGATGCTCTTGGAGTGCGCGGCATCCAGGGCGTCGGCAATTTCGATGGCCAGCCCGAGCAAACTGTCGGTTTCCAGAGGGCGTCCCATGATGCGATGTTTCAGCGTCACGCCCTCGAGATACTCCATCGCGATAAAGCGTTTCCCATCGTGTTCCCCGATTTCATAGATGGTGCAAATGTTGGCGTGGTTGAGTGCAGAAGCCGCGCGGGCTTCGCGGCGGAAGCGCTCCAGTGATTGCGCATCCTGTGCGACATCGTCGGGAAGGAATTTGAGGGCCACAAAGCGGCCGAGGGAAGTGTCCTCAGCCTTGAAGACCACACCCATGCCGCCGCCACCGAGCTTTTCCAAGATGCGATAGTGCGAAATTGTTTGACCAATCATGGCTGCGCAATCGGCTTCGCGTGCGGGGATGATAGCGGGGAACGGCAAGCCGAGTCAAAGAAGTTTCGTCCATGGTTTCGCGTCTGACCAATCCCATTTCTCATCGTCTAAGAGCTTGGGGCGAGGGAACATTTCGGGTTGCCATGCGTACCTATGGATAGCGGGAAGCAAATATCGGCGGGGGTCGTGTATGTCCAGCAATGGCAATGGATTAGCAAACGGGAAAAACGGCAAAAAGCGCCGGAAAAGGATTATTTGGGCCGCTATTGCGCTACTCGTGCTGGGCGGCGGTGGTTATGGCGTAACAGCAGCGCTGCGGCCGGACCGCAGCATTGATCCTTCGAAGCTCGCCTCCGTCGAGCGCGGCGACCTGGCGCGCGTAGTGGTGGCGACGGGAAAGATTCAGCCGCTATCCAAAGTGGAGGTCAAGTCCAAGGCCAGCGGCATCGTAAAAAAAATTCATGTGGATTACGGCGACCGCGTGAAGCAGGGGCAAGTGTTGGCCGAGCTGGACAAGGTACAGCTGGAAGCCGCCGAACGCGCCTCCAGGGCGAATTTACAGGCAGCAGAGGCGGCGCTGGATTCCGCAAAGGCTACGCTGGAGCGCAACAAGGTGGACGCCGAGGGGCCGGATGTTCCGTACCTGAAGCTGAACATGGGACGTGCCCAGCAGATGTTTAAAGATGGCGTGATGTCCAAGAGCTTGGTGGAGGATGCGGAAAAGAATTACCAGCTCGCGTTGAATAAGCAGGTGAGCGCGCAGCGCAATCTGGCGGTCTCTCGCGCGGAAATTGCGAAAGCCGAAGCGCAGATGGCGCAGGCTAAGGCTTCGCTGGAAAACGCGCAGGAAGATCTGAAAAATTCCACCATTGTAAGCCCCATTGACGGGCTGGTGCTCTCCCGCGATGTCAATATGGGCGACGCGGTTAGCTCCATCCTGGTGCTGGGTTCGCAAGCCACCCTGATCATGACCCTGGGCGATGTGAGCGAAGTCTATGTGCAGGGCAAAGTCGACGAAGCCGACATCGGCAAGGTCTACCTGAATCAGTCGGCGCGCATCGTGGTGGAATCGTTCAAGGACAAGAAATTTACCGGCAAGGTGACCAAAATTTCGCCGCTGGGCAAAGAGAAAGACAACGTGACCACCTTCGAAGTGCGCGTGTCCATTGCCAACGCCACCGGCGAGTTGAAGGCCAACATGAGCGCCAACGCCGAAATCCTCCTCGAGGAAAAGAAGAACGTACTGATGGCGCCGGAGGCTGCGCTGATCTACGACAAAGAGCGCAATGCATCGGTCGAAAAACCTGATGCCAAGGCCGACCACGGAAAGAAAAAGGTCGCCGTAAAGCTGGGCATTTCCAATGGTGTGAAGACGGAAATCCTCTCCGGCTTGAACGAGAAGGACCAAGTGGTTCTCCAGTAGGAGAAATCGACCGTGAGCTTTCGTGACCTCTTAAGAGACACCCTCGCAACACTGTGGGCGCACAAGCGGCGCACCATGCTGACCATGTTTGGTATCGCCTGGGGAATCATCTCCATCACCGTGATGGTTGCCGCGGGCGAGGGCCTTGGCGCAGGCATTCAGAAAAATCAGGAAACCTTCGGCAAAGACATCATGATCGTCTTCTCCGGCCGCACCAGCATGCAGGCGGGCGGTACGCGAGCCGGGCGCGTCACCCATTGGGGTGAAGACGACTATCTCGAGGTTGCCAAAGAATCCCCGGCGTGCAAGTACGTCATGCCCGAGCTTGGCAACGAAGTGAAGACACACAGCCTGTTTAACAGCGGTTCGATCAGCACCGTCGGCTCGCTGCCGCCCTTCACCGAGATCCGCAGCATCACTGTCCTCGAGGGACGCTTTTACAATACCGAAGATAACGAACAGGGACGCCATGTCGCGTTTCTCGGCAGCGATACGAAGAAGCAGCTCTTTGCGGAGCGGGACCCGCTCGGTGCCACCATTTGGATGAATGAAATCCCCTACACCGTCATCGGCACCATGAAGGCGAAAGACCAGAACTCCAGTTACGACGGCTTCGACACACGCAAGATCTTCATCCCCTTCAACTCCATGCGCCGTGATTTTCCCAATAAACCGCCGGCGGTGGGGCATACCGTGGACCGCTTACTGGTGGCCCCATGGTCGCTCGGGTCCCATCCCGATTGCGTAAAGCAAGTGCGCCGCTCCCTGGGACGTCTGCACAATTTCGACCCGCGTGACAAAGAGGCCGCGGGCATCTGGGACACCGTCAAAGGGGCGGAAGCCAATCGTATGATCATCGTGGGCATGCAGGTTTTCATGGGCGCGGTGGGGATCGCCACGCTGTTTCTCGGCGGCTTGGGGGTGATGAACGTCATGCTCGTCTCGGTCCGCGAGCGTACCCGGGAAATTGGCGTGCGCATGGCGCTCGGCGCAACGCGGCGATCCATCCTGCGGCAATTCTTCCTGGAAACAATTATCGTTGTCGGCTTGAGCGGTGGCGCGGGGCTGTTTCTCTCGTATGGATTCTGCGCGTTGGTCAATCTACTGCCCATGCCGCCCTTTTTTGAAGGCCTCTTGGCCAGCTGGAAGCTAGGGGCTCTGTCGGTGACTCTGCTCGGCTTGATAGCCGTTCTCTCCGCGCTCTATCCGGCGAATCGCGCGGCCTCCGTGGATCCCATCGAAGCGCTGCGGTTTGAGGCGGGAGGCTAAATGCTCTTCGAGATTTTTCGCGAAGCTTGGGCGGCGCTGGTGCGGAACCCCTTGCGCAGCCTGCTGACCATGACCGGGATTGCCTGGGGGATCGTCGCGGTGACCCTGCTGTTGAGCTATGGCGCGGGCTTTCGCAGCGTGCTGATGTACACCTTCGAGGTGTTCGGAAAGGGCGCAGTCGTCTGCTGGCCCGGCACCACCAGCGAGCAAGCTGGCGGCGAGCGTGCCGGCAAAGAAGTTCGCTTCGAGCAGGAAGACGCCGAATGGGTCAAGGCGCAATCGCCGCTGATCAAGCGCGTGACGCTGGAGACCGTGCAATATCGAGGTATATCGCACGATGAGCGGCTCTCCGACACCGCCATCCGCGGTGTCTACCCGGAATATGGAGAAATGCGCAATGAAGTCCCGTTCGAAGGGCGCTGGATTTCGCCGGAAGACATCGCCGAGCGGCGGCGAGTCGCGTTTCTTGGCGCGACGCTGCGCAAGAAACTCTTCAGCGGAACTCCCGCGATCGGGGAGACCGTGCGCATCAACGGCGTGCACTTCCTCGTCATCGGTTCCATGGACACCAAGTTTTCCGACAGTAACTACTTCACGAGTGACGATGAATCCGCTTTCATCCCGTATACCGCGGCGGGGGATCTCTGGGACGCGCGCTATGCCAGCGTCATGTTGTTTGAGCCGGTAGCGCCGGGTTTCGAGCCATCTGCCATGCTGCAGTTCCGCGCGGCCATCGCCAGCCGGCAGCATTTTTCCGCAAGCGACAAACGCGCCATCACCATGTTTGGCCGGGAAGAGTTCAAGCCCATCTATGAAGGCATCACCCTGGGCATCGAAGCGCTCCTCTTTATGATTGGTGCCATGACCCTGGGCATCGGCGGCGTCGGGGTGATGAACATCATGCTCGTCTCGGTGGAAGAACGCGTGCGCGAGATTGGCCTGCGCCGCGCGCTCGGTGCCAAGCGCTCGCATATCCGCTGGCAATTCCTGCTGGAAGCGTTGGTGATGACCCTTGCGGCGGGCGCCATCGGCATGCTGCTTTCCGCGGTGATTACCTCGGCCATCGGCACGCTACCGTTCCTCGGCCCGGCCTACGAAGATGACACCGGCAAGGTTGATATTCACCTCCAGCTATCGCTCATCACCATGATGCTTTCCACATTTATCCTGGTTGTGGTCGGCGTGGTCAGCGGCTGGCTCCCCGCCATGCAGGCTGCCAGGCTCGACCCCGTCGAGGCGCTCCGCTACGAATAGACCTGCACCAAACTAGCCTCGGCCCGATTCGTGCTTGTTCCGGCGTTTTGTCATCCTGAGCGAAGAGCGCTGTCTGCGCTCCGGACGGTTTTGCGGAGCGCAGGCTCGCATCGCTCTCTGTGAACTCTGTGTTTAATTCTTCTTCTTAAGTCTGCCCGAGGATGGCGTCGAAGTACGCCAGCATGTCCGGAGAATCCCACTGCTGGAAGCCGATGAACTTGCGGGCGATCTTTCCGCGGCGGTCAATGATGTAAGTCTCGGGGTAAAGGGATGTACCGTAGGATTGGGCGATCGGTGAATGATTGTATTTGGTTGCAGGGTCGCGGTAGGTCGGAAAGACCACGCCCTCGGTACGAAGGAACTTTTCATAGGTTGCGGGATCTTCGTCGGCGCTCACGCCCAGGATCACGCCGTTGCGCGAGGCGATGTATTTCTGAAGGTGGTTAAGCGCCGGCGTCTCTTCCTTGCATGGCGGGCACCAGGTCGCCCAGAAATTCAGTACCACGACCTTGCCCTTCAAATCCGAGAGGTGCGTTGGCTTCCCATCGAGTTGCATCGCAAAGTCTTCCGCCCTCTTCCCGGCGAGGGACGCCTCTCCCTGGCGGTAGCTCGGCATTACGAAAACCAGCAAAATCGCCAATCCCACCGCCATGCCGCTATAGCCTGCAAGTTTCTTGAGTGTTCCCATCAGGTGCTATACTAACGCATCGCCCCGTAACGGAAAACCCTTAACGCATCACTCCACAATGCTTGCCCAAGAACCCATCTCACCCAACCTTCCGGATCTCATTTCCGCCATTGTTCCCGCCCGAAATGAAGAAGCGGTGATTGCCGCCTGCATTCAGTCGCTGGCCCGTCAGCCGGAGGTGACGGAAATTCTGGTGGTGAATGATCAATCCTCCGATCGCACAGCGGAGATCGTTCGCGGGCTGATGGCCAAGATTCCTCAATTGCGGCTGCTCGAAACGCGCGAAGTGCCGCCCGGCTGGATCGGAAAAAACAACGCGGTCTGGCTGGGAGCGCGCCAAGCAAAGCATGCCTGGCTGCTTTTCACCGATGCCGACGCGGAACTCCAGGATGGGGCGGCAGCCCGCGCGCTGGAGATTTTTCAGGAAACTGGGCCTGCGCTTATCTCGTTTTCGCCGGAGCAGGTCACGCAAACCTGGTATGAGAAGTCGCTGATTCCTTTTGTCTACTGCCGCCTCGCCCGGCGCTTTTCATTTGAAAAGGTAAACGACCCTGCGCGTCGCGATGCCGCCGCGAACGGGCAATTTCTGATGATCCATCGCGACGCCTATGCGGCCGTCGGGGGCCACGCCGCCGTTGCCGGCGAAGTGCTCGAGGATGTGGCGATTGCCAAGCGCGTCAAAGCCGCCGGATACCGGCTGTGGTTTGCTTCCGGCAAGGGTATCGTTCGTGTGCGCATGTACCGCTCGTTTGCCGCCATGTGGGAAGGCTGGAAGAAAAATCTTTACCCGTTGATGGGCGGAACGCCCGGCGCCTTCCGGAAAGAATTGGGCGACGTTGTTCCGTGGATTCCGTTGCTGGTGTTGCTCTTTGCGATCAAGCTTCCCATCGCCGCGTTTTTCGCGATTTTGCTGGTGACCTTCCGCCAGTTCAATTACGGCATGGAACTCACGCGTAACCAATTCAAGGGCTCCCTCATCCTTTACTATGCGCCCGCGCTACTGCTTTACGTGGGTGTGCTTTGTGCCTCTTACCGGGCGCACCGCAGCGGCAAGCTGGCCTGGAAAGGGCGCGAATATCCGGCCGCAGCCGCCGGAACTTCAAGGTAGGCGAGACCCGATGATCCTGATCACACGCAAAGTCGAGTTCTCCGCGTCGCACCGCTACCACAACCCGGAGTTGTCTCCCGAGGAGAACCGCCGCATCTTCGGGAAGTGCAATAACCCGCACGGCCACGGGCACAATTACACGCTGGAAGTGACCGTGGCGGGCGAGCCGGACCGCGTCACGGGGATGGTTTTGGACCTGAAGGAGCTGAAAGATATTCTCGAGCGCGAAGTGATGCAGCGCATGGACCACCGCTTCCTGAACTACGAAGTGGCGGAGTTGAAGGGGCAGATTCCCACCTGCGAGAATATCGCGCGCGTGATCTGGCAGTTGCTGGAGCCGAAGATTACCAAGGGCAAGTTGCATCGCGTGCGTTTGTACGAGACACCGGATTTGTTCGCGGACTGCTATCGCAACGGAACAGGCGCCTCGTGAACGATGGGCTCAAAATCGAGCTGGGCCGGCGATATCGTTTTGCGGCTTCGCACCGGCTGCACAGCGCGCATCTAAGTGCACAGGAGAATTGCCGTATCTACGGGAAATGCAATAACCCCTATGGCCACGGACATAATTACGTGCTGGAAGTCAGCTTGTCAGGGAACGTTGACCCGGCCACGGGCATGATTGCGAATCTCGCGGAGTTCGACGGTCTTGTAGAGCGCGAAGTGCTCGATGCATTCGATCACAAATCGCTCAACGAAGAGGTCGCGGCGTTCCATGAGACCGTGCCCACAACCGAGAATTTGTGCATCGAGATATTCCGGCGTTTGAAAGTTTTCCCCAAGGCCAAACTCGAACGGGTGCGCGTCGAAGAGACCGCCAATAACAGTTTCGAATACTCCGGGGAGGGCCATATGGATGACCGCGAGGCGGTGCTTGAGACCGCTAACCGTCAAACAGCTATTGGGATAGGTGACCGCCAAGCGGTCAGCAAAGAAGGGAATAGGTCGTGACTAAGCCAACGGAAGAGATCCTGCTTCACGGACTGAAGCTGGGAGCCAAGGACGAGAGCATTGCCGATCTCGTTCGGAAAATGCTCGTCCACATCGGTGAAGACCCGGAGCGCGAAGGGCTGCGCAAGACCCCGGAACGCTTTGAAAAGGCCTTCAAGTTTCTGACCAGCGGATACCATCAAAACCTCGATCATGTTTTGAACGGTGCCACCTTTAGCGTGGCCTACGACGAAATGGTGATCGTTAAAAACATCGAATTCTTCAGCCTCTGTGAGCACCACTTATTGCCTTTCTTCGGTAAAGCCCATGTGGCCTACCTGCCGAATAAGCGCGTCCTGGGGCTCAGCAAGGTCGCGCGGCTGGTCAACATGTTCGCGCGCCGCCTGCAAATCCAGGAGCGCATGACCATGCAGATTGCCGAAGCCATCCAGGAGAAGATCAGCCCCGAAGGGGTGGGCGTGATTATCGAAGCGCGCCATTTGTGCATGCAGATGCGTGGTGTGGAGAAGCAGCACGGCGAGGCGGTCACCAGCGCCATGCTCGGCGGCTTCCGCCACAATAAGCAGACCCGCGATGAGTTTCTCTCGTTGATCCGCGCCAAAGACAGTTGAATCCTGGAAATTCCAAAAAAGCCTGACATTTCTCGTTGCGTGTCAGGCTTTTTGCTTTTCTTGGACTGCGTTCCACCCATTTTGGCGCTCGAACAGACTTCGCAGTGCAGCTAGTCTTGGACACGAAAAAAACATGACTCCCGGCCAAACTTCCACAGTTCTCACCGAGGCTGCCACCTCTTTGCGGGCCCAGCAATTCGCGCAAACTCATCGTCTGAGGGTTCTCTTCTCGTTTTTCTCCATTTATATAATCTGGGGTTCCTCATACCTGGGGATTCGCTATGCCGTGGAAACAATTCCGCCGCTCTACACCGCCGGCATCCGCCATTTGATTGCCGGTTCCATTCTTCTTTTCTGGTGCTTCTGGAAACGTCTCCGCCCCACGTGGCCGCAAATCCGCGCCAGCTTCGTGATCGGCGCGTTCTTCTTTCTCGGCGGCCACGGCACGGTTCATTGGGCGGAACAGCACGTCCCCTCCGGACTGGCCTCGCTTCTGGTGGCCAGCGAACCCATTTGGGTTTTCCTGCTCGCGGCCATTTCCGCAAGGCAGTGGCGGCTGAACGGTGCGTTGCTCGCCGGAATTGTTCTGGGGCTTGGCGGCGTGGGGCTGCTCATGAGTCACAGCGCTTTGCATTCAGGGCCTGGCGTATTCACCGGATCACTCGCCATTCTGTTTGGTGCCTTCTCATGGTCCGTTGGCATCATCTATTCGCGGCGCTCCCACCTTTCGGGCCAACCGCTCCTGCTTTCCGCGCTGTCTCTCCTGGCGGGCTCCGTGCAATTGCTGCTCGCCGGAACCATCCTCGGCGAGTATCACGGCTTCTCGCTTTCTTCTGTTTCAACGCGCTCCTGGCTCGCTCTGGCGTACCTCATCCTCTTTGGCTCGGTCGTAGCTTTCACTGCTTACAACTGGCTGCTCGAGCATTACTCGCCGACACTCGTGGCCACGCACACCTATGTGAACCCGGTTGTCGCCGTCCTCCTCGGCTGGCTGTTTGCCGGCGAACGCTTCACGCTGAATGTCTGCCTCGCCGCGGCCATGGTCATCGGTGCGGTCATGCTCGTGGATCGCGGCACCGTGCGCCTGCCTCCAGGAGCGGAACCTCTTGCCTGATTTCCGCGCCTGTGTTCCACTCTGATTCGGTCGCGCGCAATGATTGGTCAGGCATTCTCGCACTACTCCATCACGCAAAAACTCGGCGAAGGCGGCATGGGCGTTGTCTATCGTGCTCACGATCAGACCCTGCACCGCGACGTCGCGCTCAAATTCCTCACCATCGATTCTCTTGACGACCGCCTGGCGCGTGAAAAAGTCCTGCAGGAAGCCCGCGCTATCTCCGCCCTCAACCATCCCAATATTTGCACCATCTATGAAGTTGGCGAAGCGGATGGCCGGCCATATTTGGCGATGGAATATGTGGAGGGGCATCCGCTGAGCGCGGAGATCACCTCGGGCGGGCTCTCGGGTGACGTTGTGGTGCGTTATGGCATGCAACTCGCCGATGCCCTGGGACATGCCCACGAACACGGAATCGTCCACCGCGACCTCAAGGCGGCCAATGTGATCGTCACTCCGTCAGGCCGCCTGAAGGTGCTGGATTTTGGATTGTCCAAGCGCGCGGCAAAAGAAACCAGCGAGGAAACAACCCAGTTCGATGGAACCTGGGTTTCCCGGGATTCGATAACCGGGACGCTTCCTTATATCGCTCCCGAGTTGCTAAAGGGCCGGCTTGCCGATGCGCGGAGCGATATCTGGGCGCTCGGCGTCATGCTCTATGAAATGGCTGCGGGAAAGCGGCCCTTCCGCGGAGCAACGTCTTTTGAGCTCAGCGCCGCCATTTTGCGTGAGTCTCCTCCCGTGATTACGCCGGCTCTGCCGCCGGTCCTGCAGGCGGTGATTGACAAGTGCCTCGACAAGGATCCCAGCCAGCGATACCACTCCGGAGGCGAACTGCGAGCCGCGTTAGAGGCGGCAAGCACGGCTTCTCGCTCGCAGCGGATTGACCTGAACGCGCTGGCCGGGCAGCGCGCACCCGCCAGTCTGCGGTATCTCCTCGGAATTCTGGCCGCAGTGGCGCTGGTTGTATTCGGGCTGTGGTGGAGAACCAACCGGCATGCGGCCCTCCGGGGAGCCGCTCCCGGCGTGATCCAGTCTCTAGCCGTCTTGCCGCTTGAAAACCTTTCCGGAGATCCCTCGCAGGATTACTTTGCCGACGGAATGACCGATGCGCTGATCACTGAGCTATCCCAGATTCGCAAGTTGCGCGTCATTTCGCGCACTTCCGTCATGCAATACAAGCACACCCAGAAGTCCCTGGAGAACATCGCGCAGGAACTGAATGTGGACGGGGTCGTGGAGGGTTCCGTGGTGCGCGCCAGCGGCCGCGTGCGCATCTCCACCAAGCTTATCCAGAGTTCGACCGCGCAGAGCCTCTGGGCGGAGAACTACGAGCGGGATTTTACCGATGTGCTGGCGCTCCAGAGCGATATCGCCACTTCCATCGCGCGGAACATTCAGGTCGAGCTATCGGGAACAGAGGCGTCGCATCTCGCCAGCAGACGGGCCGTGGTGCCCGAGGCCTACGAAGCTTATCTAAAAGGCCAGTTCGAGCTTCAGAAACGCACGCCCGATGGAATTACCGCCGCCGGGCAATTTTTCCAGGACGCAATTGCGAAGGACCCCACCTATGCAGCGGCTTATGCCGGCCTGGCGGACAGCTTGCTCGCGCTCAGTAACTATGGTCTCAGGTCCCCGGCGGAAATGATTCCGCAGGCCAAGGCAGCGGCAGAAAAGGCGCTGCAGCTCGATGACCGCCTTGCCGAAGCCCATGCCTCGCTCGCTACCATCCGCATGTTTCACTTGGAATGGGACGCCGTGGAGAATGAATACCAGCGCGCCATTGCTTTGAATCCAGGTTATGCTCCGGCGCTGCATTGGTACGCTCTCTACCTCGCGGCGGTTGGGCGTAAAGAAGATTCACTCACGGAGATCAAGCTCGCGCGCGAGATTGATCCTCGATCGCTGATCATTAACGCCAACATCGGATGGTGCTATTACCTGGCTGGTGATTATGACCACGCGATCGAGGCCGAGAAAAATACTTTGCAACTCGATCCGAGTTTCGGGGTGGCGCGCGGGTATCTTGGACAGATCTATTTGGAAAAAAGACAATTTGCCGAGGCTATCGGCGAGATGCAAACGTTTGTGTCCCTGTCGCCGGGAGATGTTTCCAGAAAGGCGGAGCTGGCGCACGCCTATGCGCGGGCGGGAAAGAAGAACGAGGCCGATGAAATTCGGCGGGAATTTGAGCGCAATCAGGGCCAGAAGTACATCTCTCCATACGATTGGGCAGTGCTTTACGCCGGTTCAGGTGACAAGCAGAAAACGCTTAGTTGGCTGGAGAAGGCCTACGAAGAACGCAGCGGCACCATGGCGAACTTGGGGGTGCACCCGCAATTTGCATTCTTAAGGGGAGAGCAGGCTTTCGAAAGATTGTTGCGGCGGGTTGGCATACCCAGCCATCGGGACCGCGAGGCCTCCTCCAAAACAGACGGCAGCTCTGCTCCGGCGAAGACCCGCGGTAATCCTTGACGCCAGGAGCAGCGTTCGTTAGACTCCGCTCACCTCGCTGGAAGTGGAGTGCTCGATGTATTTGTCTTCGGCCGTGCTTTGCTGATGCTGTTTGACGGGGAGGATTTAATGGCCAGTAAGAAAAAGAGAGTAACCCTTAAAGCGGTTATAAAAGAGATCAACAAGACCGTCCGGCAACTCAAGAAAATTCGGACGAAGGCTTCGGCTGCGGACAAAAAGAAACTCGATCTGAAAATCAAGTCCATCAAAAACTTGGGCGCGCGCGCGCAAGCGAAGTGCAAGAAATTCAGCATCACGTAGCCGCCGAAACCAAATATTCCCGTTTCGCGGAAATAAGCAACTACAGTGAATCGAACAGCTAGACTTACTCGCGTCACGCGCATGCGAAAACGCAGCGAGAGCGGTGCCCGAGAAGCCTATCGGCGCTCTCCCTTTATTGTAAGCTACTGGCTTGGAAAACATTTCGTCTTTGAAAATTTCGCCACGCGCCAGCGCATCACCGCCGATCCTCGCACCTCTGCCATCCTCGATTTTTTCCACCACGGCAGGCCACTGGGTGAATTCTTTTCACACTTCAAGGAGTATGACCTCGCTTCCTTGCGCAGCAGCGTTGATTTGCTCGTGAAACATTCGATGCTCGAGCGCTTCGGAAAGAAGCGCGCACATGCCCACATGGCGCACGAAGCATGGGCCCAGTGGAATCCCGCCGCGGGTTTCTTTCACTTTTCCACGAAGGATATTGAGTTTGAGGCCGGCTCCGGCGAGGGTTTTGCCGTCTTGCAGCGCCTGGCTCGCGTTAATCCAAAGCCGCCGCCGGTCAAGCGTTACCCGCGCGCAAAAAAGCTTCGGCTGGATTGGCCAAGGGCCGCGACGGAATTTCCCCGGGTCTTGCTCTCGCGGCGCACCTGGCGAAAATTTTCGAAGCAACCGGTCGACCTCGCGGCGCTCGGCACCTTGCTCGGCTTGACCTGGGGCGTGCAAGGCTGGGTGAAAATTCCGCGCGTCGGCTCTCTGGCATTCAAAACATCGCCATCGGGCGGCTCGCTGCACCCCATCGAAGCTTATCTGTTCGCTCGAAACGTGCGCGGACTAAGTCCGGGCCTCTATCACTATGATGGCGCCGCTCACCGCCTCGATCTGTTGCGTCGCGGCGCAAATTCGCGGCAGATCATTCGCTTTCTGGAAGGGCAGTGGTGGTTTGGCGGCGCCTCCTTTGTGGTCTTCATGACCGCGGTATTTGGGCGAACGCGCTGGAAATATGAGCACGCGCGCGCCTACCGCGCGGTCTTGCTGGAAGCAGGACATTTGTGCCAGACGTTTTGTCTCACCGCCAACTGGCTGGGGCTGGCGCCGTTTTGCACCATGGCCTTCCAGGACTCTTTGATTGAGCGCACTCTCGGAGTCGATGGTATTTCCGAATCCGTCCTGTACGCCGCAGGAGCCGGAATGCGCCCGCCGGATGAGGCCCAGGCCCATCTCGGAACCATGGGAACTCAAGTCCGTTCGCGCCGCTGAGATCTACTTGTTCGAGATGTCCACGGAAGCCCGAGTTTTCTCCCAATCCAGGTTCATGGTGGCGCCGCTCGCCGACTTATCGAACGAGATTTTGAAATCCTCGGCCAGGGCAGGAAGTTTCGAGACTTTCATGTCGAAACGCGCCACATCGTCGGCAGAGGTTGGGGTTTCCGTGCCCCATTCACCGGTCTTCTTGCTGACGACCAGCGTCCATTTATTTTCTTCAGGAATGGTGTAGATCGTGTAGTTGCCGGCGGGTATGGTTTTGCCGCCGATGATGATGATCCCGCTGGTGACGAAGGTGGTGGCTTCGTTCGCGCCGGTGCGCCAGGCTTTGCCGTAGGGGACCAGGCCGCCGAAAATCTTGCGCCCTTTTACCTTGGGACTGGAATAGTCCACGGTAATGCTGTTACCGCCGCCCAAATCGGCCTTGGCTTGCGCTGGCGGGCTGGGGCGTTTGCTCTTGTCCTGCTGCGAGTGTACGGCGAGCGCTGCGAGGCCGATGGTCAAGGCAGCTGCGATCGATAGAGTGAGAATCTTACGCGTGTTCATGGATTATGAATCCTCCCGGCGAAAGAGGGTAGCACGGGAAGAAGGAAGTAATGAAGAGAGGAAGCAAGATACGAAATGCGAAGGGGGAATGGGTCAAATGACTGGCGGGTGGCTGACCCTCGATCCACAAGACGCTTCTGGGTGGCCCCAACACAGGCGAGAGGTGAAGAAGCTGGCCTGCGGGGACAGGAGAAGGGGGTCTCAGTGCGGCGCAGGGTTGGAACTTATCGGCCCGGAGCTGGAGGAGAGTTCCGCAAGCTTCTTCTGGGCGAGAGGCAAGTTGGGATTCAACGACAGGGCCTCCTGATACTGGGCAATTGCCGCGGAGCGATCGCCAGTTTTCTCGTAATTGAGACCCAGCTCCAAATGCACTTGGTCGGCGTGCTCCCAGTGAGCATCTTTCTGCAAAATGCGCTGGAATTCGGCGTTCGACTCTGCAATTCGTCCGGCGCCGGCCAGCGCTGAAGCAAGAGATTGCTGCGTCAAAAGAGAGTCCGGGCGTACTTTTGCGGCTCGTTGGAAGGCCGAAATTGCGCTCGTAAAATCTCCTGTCCTTTCGAAGCAGACGCCAAGCTTATTCAAAACTGCGTTGTCTTCGGGCAGTTGCTCGGACGCTCGTTGGAAAACGCTCAAAGCCTCTTTCCACTGGCCCGTTTGCGCATAGGTGTCTCCTAATTGGACCAATGCGCCCAAGTCATGCGGATTGCGGTCCACTCGCGCGCGAAGATCCGCAAGCATGGCGTCGGTGCGCTCGGCAGCCTCTGCGAGCTTGATAAGCTGCCGAAAATAGGCGGATTGTGCGGCATCGAGTTCCGCGATCCGTTGGTAGCATTCTCGAGCTTTTTTCCAATCGCGCTCCAGGGTATACACCTTGGCCAGATTGATCCGGGGCGGCAGGTATTCCGGGTACAGCTGAATCGCGGCCTGCAACTGCTCGACGGCCTCAGGGTAACGCCCTTTATCCGAAAGATAACCAGCAAGATTAATGCGGGCAATTTCGAAGTCCGGGTTCAACGCCACGGCCTTAAAACCGTGCTCCAGCGCGTGGTCCACATCACCGCGCTCATAGTAGGCGGACGCCAGCCCCCCGTGCGGAATGGATGCATTTGGCGACTGCAGAACAGTAATGGAGTCCAGCGTGAAATTGTCGTGAAAAGCCGGAATGCGCCGTTCGATTTGCGCGGCACAAAAGATGAGCACCGCGGCCACCATTCCTCCGACCAAAACTTTTGTGGCTTTCGCATCTGGTTTGCGGAACAGCCAAAGGCACTCCCATGCGGCCACGACGCTGAATCCCAGGGAGGGAATGTACAGGTAGCGCTCCGTGAAAAAATTTTCTCCGACGGTATTCAAGCTCAAAGCGGGCGCGAGTGTAAGCAGAAACCACGCCAGGAAAAATGCCAGCAGCGGCTGCCTTTTGCGGAGCAGCAGCGCGGCCGCTGCGAAAGATGCCAGCAACGCCAAACCGCCTAGAGAAGCCCAGCCCAGCTTCGTCGTTAGTGGAAAAGAGTAGAAATAGTTCATCCCGATGGGCACGAGCAGTTTTCCAATGTAACGACCGGTCACCTGCGGTATCGCCAGGAAGAGCTCCCATGGGGTCAGATGCCCCCGCTGAACACCTGAATTTGGGGCGAAGCTGCCGAGGGCCGCGATGCGCGCGAAAACGTATACCGTGACGATCCCCAGAGACGGCAGAATCCATAAAGCCTTGCGCTTCAATTCGCGGAGAGGCACTCCCTGGTAGAGAAACTCATACGCGGCGAGGATCACCGGAAACAGGAGCGCCGTTTCCTTTGAAAAAAGCGCGCAAACAAAAAGAATGGCGCTGATAAACGACGGCCACGCTGGTTGGGTTCCGCTCCTCGCGCGGTGGTAGAAAATAAGCGCTGCAAATAAGAAAATCGCGCAGAGCAGTTCCGGCATCGCCGCGATCCACGCCACCACTTCGGTGTGCATGGGGTGCAGGGCAAACAACAACGCCGCCCAGAATCCCAGCTGCGCGTCGCCAAGCAACAGCACCAATAAATACACGAGTGCCACGGCCATGGCGTTAAGCAGCATGTTAACGAGATGCCAGGGCCATGGGCGCTCCCCGAACGCCGCATACTCGCCGGTGTACATCAGGATTTGCAGTGGCCGGTAGTAATTTGATCCCCGGTGGAAACTTGTGGCGTTCTGGTGCGCAAACGACCACACATCTCCGCGGAATGCTTGAGTCAAATCTTGTGGGTCTCGCACAAAAGAATTCTGAAGAATTTGCATCTTGTCGTCGGTCACAAAGCCGTTGCGCAGCGTCAGCCCATACAACGAAAGAGATACAGCAATAAGAATGAAGAGATGCGCCCATCTGGCTCGGAGCGGAGCGTTAGCAAGGGTGACGGGGCGGGGCGCCCTTGCGGCCGGAACAAAATCCTGCTTTGCAGTGGCACTTGCTCCCCGGTTCTTTTTTCTTTTTTTCATGTGACTACGCCAGAATGAGACTTTGTACCAGAAAGGGGGGAAGTGTCCAGATAACTATCGCGGGCTGACAAAAAGCGCAGATGGCAGGAGAAGGAAGAGGCGAGCTGAACCCCGGCGGAAATGGCGGAGAAAAGCGCACAGCCAACCCTCGGCTTCGCTCGGGACAAGAGAGTCTCCGTGCCACAAAGACGGCGGAAAACAGCGTTTTTGGGAGATTCACAATTCTTTACACTTTTATAAGTATTGTGTTAGCCTGAATGAGTCGAAGAGAAGAGGAAAAATTCAGGGGACGACGGAGAGAGGCACTTGAGCGACGTCAAATCAGTGTTGATTGAACAGTTACGCACCCATGTCAAGGACACGGGCTCGCCGGAAGTACAGATTGCGCTTCTCAGCGAGAGGATCAGCTATCTGACGACGCATCTCAAGTCCCATATGAAGGACCACGCATCCCGCCGCGGGTTGATCATGATGGTCAACAAACGGCGTCGCCTGCTGGACTATCTAAACCGCCGCGACCCGGTCAGGTACCGCGAGATTGTTGAACGTCTTAGCCTGCGCAAGTAGCCGCTGGGCCTTTGCCAGCCAGCGGAATCCACTGCGTTTTCACGAACTGACAATCTGGAATATGTCTGTGGGCCGCTTTGCGGCCGCACGTGATTTGGCCAGGCATCCGGCTGCGATTCCGCCGGTCTATCCCGTGGTGTAAACCGGTTCGTTGCGTTTGCCTCCCAGGTATCTCACACCTCTTACTCTTCTCTCTGGTGACTGCAAAGCGGTCATTGGAATGGGTGACCGCGAATCGGTCAACATACTGTGCACGAACGCGCCGCGTGAACGCGGGGCCAAAGGAAATAATCTATGTCTGAGAAAACACATCTTCCCGCACCGCATCAGGTTACCGTGGAAGTCGGCGGACGCCCGCTAATTCTTGAAACTGGAAAAATCGCCAGGCAAGCCAACGGCGCCATTGTGGCGCGCTACGGTGACACGGTGGTGCTCACCACCGCTTGCATGTCGACGACTGCCAATGATCGCGACTTTATTCCTCTCACCGTGGACTACCGGGAGAACACCTATTCCGCGGGAAAAATTCCCGGCGGGTTCTTCAAGCGCGAAGGGCGCCCTTCGGAAAAAGAAGTTCTCACCTCCCGCCTGATTGACAGGCCGATGCGCCCGCTGTTCCCGGATTCATGGCGCAATGAAACTCAAATCGTCTCCCTGGTGCTCTCCGCGGATAGCGAGAACGACCCCGACGTCATTGCGGTAACCAGCGCGTCTGCCGCAGCCTATTGCTCGGACCTCCCTTTTGAGACGCCGATCGCCGCCGTCCGCGTGGGCTTGCTGGATGGGCAATTGGTGATCAACCCAACGGTCCAGGATCAGAAGAAAAGCCTGATGAACATCATCATCGCCGGCACCGAGCACGCCATCGTGATGGTGGAGTCCGGAGCGCTGGAAGTTTCCGAAGAAGCCGTTGCGGATGCGCTGGAATTCGGCCACGCGGCGATCAAGAAGATCGTCGCCGCCATCAAGGAGCTGCATGCGCGGATCAAGCCGGTCAAGGTAGTGGTCGCGGCGCTGCCCTTCGATGAAGCGCTCTATAAGGAAATTGAGAAGAAATACGGCGCAAAGTTGCAGGACGCGCTGAACACGGAAAAGCACCCGAAGAAGGAAAGCTATCGCCTCGTTGACGCGCTGAAGGATGAGATCAAGGCGTCCATTCCCGAAGAAGAGGAAGAGAAGCGCACGCTGGCGAAGCGCGCTTTTGAACGCTTGCGCGAGAACATCTTCCGCACCGAGATGCTGGACCAGCGCCGGCGTCCCGATGGCCGCGCCTTCGACCAGGTTCGCCAGATCACCTGCGAAGTCGGTCTGCTGCCCCGCGTTCACGGCTCCGCGCTATTCACCCGGGGCGAGACGCAGGCTCTCGCCACGCTCACGCTGGGCACCAAGGAAGACATGCAGCGCCTCGACCTGCTCTTCGAGCAGGATCAGTTCAAGCGCTTCATGCTGCATTACAACTTTCCGCCGTTCAGCGTCGGTGAAGTGAAGTTTCTTCGCGGCCCGGGCCGCCGCGAAATCGGACACGGCGCTCTTGCTGAGCGCGCGCTGCTCAATCTGCTTCCTGCCGAAGCGGACTTCCCCTACGCCATGCGTCTGGTCTCCGACATTTTGGAATCGAACGGCTCTTCCTCCATGGCTACCGTCTGCGGCGCCTCGCTGGCGCTTATGGACGCGGGCGTCCCGATGAAGGCTGCTTGCGCGGGTATCGCCATGGGCCTGGTGGTTGGAGAGCACAACAAATACGCCATCTTAACCGACATCGCCGGAGCGGAAGACCACTACGGCGACATGGATTTCAAGGTTGCCGGCACTCGCGCCGGCATCACCGCGCTGCAGATGGACATTAAGGTTCTCGGCATCAGCATCGCGATGATGCGCGAAGCCCTCGCTCAAGCCAAGGTGGCGCGCTTCCACATTCTCGGCATCATGGAAAAGACGCTGACCGAAGCACGCGCCAACATTTCCACTTTTGCGCCGCGGCTTTACAAGTTGAAGATCCCTCAGGACAAGATCCGCGACCTCATCGGGCCGGGCGGCAAGAAGATCCGGTCCATCATCGAGGCCACTGGCGTGAAGATCGACGTGCTGGAAGACGGCACTGTGCACATTTTCTCCACCAGCGGAGCGGGGGGCGATGCAGCCCTGCAAATGGTCCGCGACGTGACCGCCAGCGCCGAAATCGGCAAAACCTATCTCGGCAAAGTCGTCCGCCTCGCGGAGTTCGGCGCATTCGTCGAGCTCTTCCCGGGCACCGACGGTCTGCTGCACATCAGCGAAATCTCCGAGCATCGCATCCGCGACGTTCGCGATGAGCTGAAACTCGGCGATCAGGTCCTTGTGAAGGTTCTTTCCATCGAGGGCAACAAGGTCCGGCTCTCGCGCAAGGCGCTGATCAAGGAAGCCCGCGAAAAGCAGCAGAGGACGGCGGGCGCCGGCGCACATTCCACCGAGGCGCCCAGCGCCGACGGCGGAACTTCCGGTGAAAGCAGCACCGCGGCCACCGGCGAATAATTTTAACCAGCTTTTGAGACGCGAAAAGGCCCCCAACCTAGTCGGGGGCCTTTTCTTTTTTCTTATTGAATTATTTGCTATCTCACGCGTGCGCGCAATGTACCGCGTCCAGCGCACCCCACAGCGCATCCAGAGCTTCGTTCGTGGTTGCCAGGATTTCATCTTCGTTTCCGGAGGCATGCTCTTCGAGCCAGCCGCGCCACGCCGCGCGGTGCACTTTGTCGGCTTCCTCGTGCACCGCGAAATAAGCGAGGCCCTGCGGCTGCGTCACACCGTAAAACTTCTTCAACCCGTCAATCTTGGTGGCCGCAATCTCCGGTACCTGCGCTTCGTAGGCGTAGAGCGCCGCAACGGCTTCCGCCACGGGGCGGTCGCCGCAAATTTCGCGGAAGGCCTGCACCACGGCCCGCGTGCCCGGCAGAGCGGGGCAGGAAGTGACATCATCTTCGCCCACGCCAACGGCCGCGGCAAAATCCCGCCACAGCTTCGGATGGGGACGGCTCGGATTCTCTTCTTCGGCCAGATTCTCCTGGACGATGTCGCGCAGCGAGCCTTCGGTGCGCGCCGCCAGCACGCGCAGGTGCTTCGGAAAGGCTTCCACATGCTTGTAATACTGCGCGGCATAAAGCTGCAGCGCCTCGCGGCTCAGCTTGCCCGCCTGCCAATCCTGATAGAAGGGATGCTTCAGCAAATTCTTTTCGGCAATCGCAGCATCAATCCGGTTAAGTAACTCGGTGTTAGACATCTGGCGTCCTCCGCAATGGACGGCGCTACGAAATGAAATGCGCCGCGCTAAAACGTGGCGAGGATTGTACCAGAGTTTGAAGGGTTTTGCTGAGGGCCATCCAAACTATGAGCTTTAGCCGTGGACGCGCACGATGTCGGCGCCGACGCCGCGGAGCTTTTCGACGATGCCTTCGTAGCCGCGATCGATGTGGTAGACGCGTTCAATGAGGGTTTCACCGGCAGCGACGAGCCCAGCCAAGACCAGGCCGGCGCTGGCGCGGAGATCGGACGCTTGCACGGTAGTACCGGAAAGTTGCGCTGGGCCGCGGACCACGGCGCGGCGGCCTTCCACAGAAATGTTGGCCCCCATGCGAATCATTTCGCTGGCGTGCAGGTAGCGGTTTTCGAAAATTGTTTCGGTGATGACCGATGTGCCCTCCGCCTGCGTCGCGAGCGCCATGTATTGCGCCTGCATGTCGGTGGCGAAGCCTGGATACTCTTCCGTGGTCATGTCCACCGCCACCAGTCTCTTCGCGCCGCATACGCGCACCGTAGTCTTGTCCACGGTCTCAATCGGCACACCGGCCTGCTGCAACTTTGCGAGAGTCGAGCCAAGATGCTCCGGCGCGCAGTTCTTGATGGTCAGATCGCCGCCCGTGATGGCACCAGCCATCAGGAACGTTCCCGCTTCGATGCGGTCAGGAATCACGGTGTGGTCCGTCCCGTGCAGCTCTGCAACTCCCCGAATCTTCAGGGTGGAAGTTCCATCTCCTTCGATCTGCGCGCCCATCTTGCGCAGCATTTCAATCAGGTCGGTGACTTCCGGTTCGCGCGCGGAATTTTCCAAAATGGTTTCGCCATCGGCCAGCGCCGCGGCCATCAAGATGTTTTCCGTTCCGGTGACGGTGATTTTGTCGAAGACGATGCGTGCGCCCTTCAACCGTCCGTGATTCTGTATTCTTGCTTCGATATAGCCATGCGAGGTGGTGATCTCCGCGCCCATTTTTTCCAGAGCCGACAAATGCAAGTCCACGGGGCGCGCGCCGATCGCGCATCCGCCGGGGAGCGATACGCGCGCGACGCCGACGCGCGCCATGAGCGGTCCGAGAGTCAAGATGGAGGCGCGCATGGTTTTGACCAATTCGTAGGGCGCTACGGCGTCACTCAAGATTGCGGCTTCGATGGTGTAATCGCTGGCGGGGAACTCCGTCACGGACACCGTGGCGCCCATGAAGGCGAGCAGCTTGCTCATGGTGATGAGGTCGCGCACCTTGGGAATGTTGTGCACCGCCACGCGTTCCGCCGTCAGCAGCGCCGCCGCCATCACGGGCAGCGCGGAATTCTTGGCCCCGCTGATGGCCACCGATCCGCGCAGCGCCTTGCCGCCTTTGATGAGAAACTTATCCATCCGCTCTCTCTATCGAGTGTCCTCTTACAATCTCCCTAACGCTTTGCGCAAATTTCCCTTGGCTGCCGCCAGCTTCTTTCTCGCTTCGCTGGCGTTCACGCTCTTCTTTAGCATGATCAGGGCAGTGCGAGGGCTGTATCCGGATTGACGCAAGGCGCGTCTAGCGGCGGACACATTTTTACCGCTCGATTGCGTCAGAATGCGCACGGCGCGGTCTTTCAGCTTTTGGTTTGTGAGCTTTAGGTCAATCATCAGATTCTCATGAACGTGGCCGAGGCGCACCATGGACGCTGTAGAGAGCATGTTCAGGACCATCTTTTGCGAGGTGCCTGCTTTGAGGCGTGTTGAACCGGTGATGATTTCCGGGCCGACCTGCGGTGCGATGACGATGTTTGCGTGGCGGGCGATCGGCATACGGCGATTGGAAGTGATGGCCACGGTTGCGGCGCGCTTCCTGCTCGCATAACGCAGCGCTGAGAGGACGTAGGGAGTCGTGCCACTGGCGGCAACGCCCACGACGACGTCGTTGCGGGAGAGTTTGACACGTTGGAGGTCGCGCACGGCGTTCTTGGGCGAGTCCTCCGCGCCCTCGACGGCGTCCGTGAGCGCGCGTTTGCCGCCGGCGATGAGCGCGCGCACGAGTTGCGGCGAAACGCCGAACGTTGGCGGGCATTCCGCGGCGTCGAGAACGGCGAGGCGTCCGCTGCTCCCTGCACCGACGTAGATCAGGCGGCCACCGCTCAGGAGTGCGCGCACGATGGACTCCACGGCACGAGTGATGGCGGGGATCTCTCGTGCAACGGCGAGCGCGACTTGGCGATCTTCGCGGTTCATCAGGCGGAGAATTTGCCTGGCCGACAGATGCTCGAGATTCCACGAATCGGGATTTCTCTGTTCTGTGAGGCGGTGCTCTGCTCGTGCGGTTCCTTTAGGGTGGGCTGGCATCGTTTGCATTATATCCGTGAGCGCGAAAATGCAGAAATGTGCGCCCCATATCATGACGTAATTCACAGCCCAGCAACCTCACGTCAACTAAATCTCCTTCCCGGGCATGGCTGTGTTAAAAAAGGATTAGTTTCTGTGATTCAGCAAACTAAACTGCGGGAAATCGACTGATGGACGTACTAAAAAAGCTCTTCGAGCAGCATTTTCACTCGCCGGTGGTGGGGATGCAACCGCTACAAGGCGAGCTCGGCGGCTCGGGGCGCAAAATCATCCGCATCACGGGTGAAAAAGCACGGGCCATCGGCATTCTGTATGGCGTGCGGGAAGAAAACATTGCCTTCCTGGAATTCTCCAAACACTTTCGGCGACACGGCCTGCCGGTGCCGGAAATTTATGCCGAAGACTTGCAGCATGGTGCGTACCTCGAAGAAGACCTGGGCGACACGACATTGTTCGAGTTTCTCTCGAAAAATCGCACTGGCGACAGCATTGCTCCCCAAGTGGTCGAAACCTATCGCAAAGTTGTCGCCGTACTACCGCGGTTTCAGGTGGACGCCGGGCGTGACCTCAACTACAAGGTTTGCTATCCCTGCGCGAGTTTCGATCGCCAGTCCATCAGCTGGGACCTGAATTATTTCAAATATTATTTTCTTCGGCTGGCGGGCATTCCATTCAGCGAGCAAGCCCTCGAAGAGGATTTCGGGCGCTTGACGGAATTTCTTTTGAGCGCCGAGCAGGATTACTTTCTCTACCGGGATTTTCAATCCCGCAACATCATGCTGCGAGATGGAGAGCCCTTTTTTGTGGACTATCAAGGCGGCCGCAAGGGCGCGCTGCAATACGACATCGCCTCTCTTTTGTACGATGCCAAAGCCGATCTGCCGCCCGAATTGCGCCAGCAACTGCTGGATCATTATCTGGACAACCTCGCTAAGTTCGTTGCGCTCGACCGCGAAGCGTTTCTGCGGCACTACTACGCTTACGTTTACGTTCGCATCATGCAGGCGCTGGGAGCTTATGGATTTCGCGGTTTCTACGAGCGCAGGGCGCATTTTCTGCAAAGCGTGCCGTACGCGCTGAAAAACCTGCGTTGGCTGCTTCACAACGTCAAGCTGCCGGTGGCGTTACCCACGCTGATGGGCGCGTTCCATAGCATGCTGGCCTCGGAGAAATTGCTGAGCCTCGCGGGCGAAGCGGAAAACCTGGTCGTGCGCATCTTCAGTTTTTCATTTCACCAAGGCTTGCCGAAGGACGAAACCGGAAACGGCGGGGGTTTCGTGTTCGATGGCCGCAGCCTCCCGAATCCCGGTCGCGAAGAGCGGTTCAAAGCGCTAACGGGCAAGGACGCGGCGGTGATTGAGTATCTCCAACAGCAGGAAAGCGTGCATCAATTCCTCGCCGGCGTACTGTCGCTGGTGGAGACCAGCGTGGGCAACTATCAGCAGCGCCGCTTCAAGAACTTGATGGTGTCGTTTGGATGCACCGGAGGCCAGCACCGGTCCGTTTACTTGGCGGAGCAATTGGCGAAACGTCTGCGCGGCAGGAACGGAATAGAAGTGGTGGTCCGGCATCTCGAGCTGGAGAAGCTCGGCAAATGAAAGCGCCCCAATGAAGGCGATGGTTCTGGCCGCGGGCCTCGGTACGCGCTTGCGGCCGCTGACGGACAATCGCCCCAAGGCGCTGGTGGAGGTGGCGGGACGCACGCTGCTGGAGATCACGTTGTCCCGCTTGCGCGGTTTTGGGATTCGCGAGGTGATCGTCAACGTACATCACTTCGCCGAGCAGATCGTTGCGTATCTGAAGGCCAACGAGAACTTCGGCATGCGCATTGAAGTGTCACGCGAGGAAGTTTTGCTGGACACCGGCGGCGGCTTGAAAAAGGCCGCCTGGTTTTTTCTGGAAGACGCCAAGCGCTTAGAAGAGCCGTTCATCCTGCACAACGTGGATGTGATCAGCACGATTGATCTCCAGCGCATGGTGCAATTTCACACTGAGAAGAAGGGTCTAGCCACGCTGGCCGTGCAGGATCGGGAGACATCGCGAACTCTGCTCTTCGACGAAAAGCTCCAGCTTTGCGGCCGCCGCGCTGGACGCGATCAGGAACCTGAGATTGTGCGCCCTTCAGCGCATCTCCAGCCGCTGGCCTTTTCCGGCATCCACGTCATTTCTCCGCGCCTCCTTCCGATGATCACTGAGGAAGGGATTTTTTCCATCATCCCGACTTATCTGCGCCTCGCTGCCCAAGGTGAAAACATCCTCGCCTTTCACGCCGACAACTACTACTGGCGCGACCTCGGCAAGCCCTCCGACCTCACGCAAGCCACTCAAGATTTGCAGCAAAAAGCTCTTCTGTAATGCCTCAATCTGCGGCTTGCCTATTCGCACCATTCTGGTGCATACTGGTGTTATGAGCTCCGCAAACAAGACCGTACGCCAAAGCGTCAGCCTTCCTGTAAAGGTTGCAGCGCAGGTTCGCAATCTGGCCAAGACCCGCAGGCTCAGTTCCAACCGCGTGCTCGTGGAGCTTATCGAGAACGGGATCGAGGCAGAGAAGCGTAAGCAGCAAGAGTTTCTTGAATTGGCCGAGCGATTCCGCAACGCCAGTGACCCAGGGGAAGCCAAACGCCTCGGCGATGAATTGGGCCGAATGATCTTTGGTAGCTGATGCCTAGAATAGAGTGTTGGGCCAATCTACCCGCAAACGTTCGTCAGCACTTGATCGACCGCATGCGCGACCGGGCCATTAGTATCACCGATCTCAATCAACTCCGTCTGTGGATCGCATCCCAGCCGGAAGTGCCCGCAGGTGATTGGTATAAGGACTTCGGTTCGTTCAAGATCTGTGGCCGCGGCTCATACCCCAAGACATTTCTGCTTCGTGGCCAAGCTGCCAAGGGCGAGGCCCTCTGACACAAGAGCTTCTGATTACTGACCACTGAAAATTTGGAACCGCGTCACTTCGCTGGTGCAGCTGCCGGCGTTGCAAAGCCCAGGGCTTTCATGACGGCGTCGTGGACGGCGGGACGGACCTGCGCGATTTTGTGATTCTCGCGGGTGGGGTTGACGCGGTTGGTCAGCAGCACGACGAAAACCTGGCGGTCGGGGTCGATCCAAATGGTAGTTCCGGTAAAGCCGGTATGCCCGTAGCTGAGCGCGGAGAAGTAGTGCCCGCTGGAACTGCCCTCGGTGGGCACCACCCAGCCAAGCGTGCGGGTATTTTCCGTGATGGGTTGCGGAACGGTGAATTGCGCGATGGTCGCGCGCCTGAGGATACGCTCGTGCGCGTAGCTGCCACCATTCAGCAGCATCTGGCAGAAGGCGGCGAGGTCTGGCGCGCTGGCGAAGACTCCCGCGTGACCAGATACTCCGCCCATGGCAAAAGCATTTTCGTCGTGCACTTCGCCCTGCACCAGGCGCTTTCTGAGTTGCGAATCAAACTCTGTTGGCGCGATGCGCGGCCAGAGTTTTTTCGGCGGCTTGTACGTGGTGTCCTTCATGCCCAGCGGGGAAAAGATATAGCTCCTAGCTAGTTCGTCCAGAGGCTTGCCGGTAAGACGTCCCACGATTTCCGCCATGAGGATGATGCCCAGGTCGGAATAGACGGTCTTCGTCCCCGGCTCAGATTCCAGGGGTTCCGCGAAGATCATGCGCAGGGTGTCCTGCTTGCCTCTCGACGTGCGCCAGTATTCCTTGAACGGCGGCAGGCCGGAAGTGTGCGTCATCAGATTGCGCACGGTCACTTTGTGGCGCCATTCCGGCTGCGGCCCGCTAATCCATTCGGGGAGATAGCGCTCGATCGGCGCGTCCAGATTGAGCGGGGAGGGGAAGTCGCCTTCCACAAGTTTTTCGACCAGAGTGGTGGTGACCACTACTTTTGTCAGCGAAGCAATGTCGTACATGGTGTCGACGCTTGTTGCGGGAGCCTTGGCGTCGTAGCTGAGATTGCCGAACGCACGCACGGAAACCTTGCCGCGATATCCCACGGCAAGCGTGGCTCCGGGAAACGCTTTGTCGACGATCGCGCGCTGGACTTCGGCAAAGGCGGGTTGCAACTGAGCGTCGGCGAACGCTTCCATGGGTTGCAGCTTCATGGTGTTTGCAGGCAACTCGATCCCGAATCCTGCCTTCATCCTTGTGCCGGGAATCGTCACCGGCAGATGCCCGCGAACCGGGATCTGCCCGAACAGCGCGCGCGCCACGGAAATCTGCGCCACGTCGCTGATGCCAAACGCCGCCAGCCAGGTTTCCGCTTGCGGGAAGCTCTCGATTAAGTACGGGCTGCCGAAGGCTACGGTGATTACCGGCTTGCCGGACTTGAACAGCTGTTCGGCGAGCGCGATCTGCTCCGCGGGAATGTCCACATTGCCCTTGCGATCGCTCACGCGAACGAAAAGCGCCAGGATCGTGACGTCGTAGGTATCTGGCGCGGGCAATTTTAGATTTTCTGCTTTGACGAACCGTGTGTCCGCGCGCAGGGTCGTCAATGAATCCACGCGGGAGCGCAGTTGGCGCTCCAGATCTTCGCCGGGATACGGTTCCGGGTCGGCATACAGCGCGAGCAGCAAAGCCCGCGTTGGCTTGGCGCCATCCAGCGGCAGGCGATGAGGCGTGTCGCGCAGCAGCGTCACGCCGCGATCGGAAATATCCTGCGCCTGGTCCTGCCAAGCCACGCTTCCAAACTTATGATTGAGCGCGTTCACATCCACGAGGCGGCTCTTGTTTAGTCCCAGCCGTGCTTTAGCCTGCAAAATTCGCCGCACCGAGCCGTCCAGTCGTTCACGAGAAATGCGCCCCGATTTCACCGCCGCCTGCAGCGCTTCGAATGCCGCATCCGGCACCGGCAGCATCAACAACGCATCAGCGCCGGCAACAAATGCGCGCACCGCGGCTTCACCCGGCGCGAAGCGCACGGTGATCCCGCCCATGTCCATGGCGTCGGTCACTACCAGCCCCTGAAACCCAAGTTGTTTGCGCAGCAGCTCCGTCAAGATGTTGGAAGAAAGCGTCGCGGGAGTATTTGGGTCGGGTTCCAGCGCAGGGATGGAAAGATGGGCGGTCATGATGCTGCCGACGCCCGCGGCAATCGCCGCACGAAACGGAATCAGCTCCAGATGTTCCAGGCGGTCGCGATCGGCGTGAATCACCGGCAAATCAATGTGTGAATCGGCTGCGGTATCTCCATGCCCCGGAAAATGCTTGGCGGTCGCCAAGCCGCCATTCTCTTCCACGCCGCGAATGAGCTCGGTCACATATTCCGACACCCGCGCGGGATCTTCTCCGAAAGAGCGCGTATTGATAATCGGATTCGCTGGATTATTGTTCACGTCCGCGTCCGGCGCATAGATCCATTGGATACCGGCGGCGCGCGCTTCACGCGCGGTGATCATTCCCATGGTGTAAGCATCTTTGGGTTGTCCACCCGCCGCGAGCGCCATGGCCGTGGGAAATGAAGTTCCCTCATCGAGGCGCATGGCCGTGCCGCGTTCAAAGTCCGCGCCCACCAGCAGCGGCAACTTCGATTTCGCCTGGAGTTGATTGATGAGCACTGCCGTGGGGTACGCCTGGCTCTTCACGATGCCGAGCGGCGATCCGTGCGTGATATTGATGAAGCCACCGACGTGAAGATAGTTCACATCGTGCATGACTTGCGCGTAGGCGGGAGAATCTGTGGAGGTAAAACTTCCGTGGTACGTCGTGAAGAGCACTTGCCCGATCTTTTCGTCCACGCTCATCTTGCGTAGCGTTGCTTCCACCCACTGGCTGGCTGCGGGCGACAGCTTGCGCAGCGGCGACTGCTTCGCCGCGCCTGCCGCACGGCCCGCAGGATTGTTTTTGGAAGACGAGCGGGTCTCATTTTCCAGTTTCTGGCTTCGCGCAGTTTGTGTCATAAGGAAAAAAGAAATCGAGCAGAGAATCAGCAGCAGATAACCGGCGCTACGCCTGCTCATCGTGTAAAATCCCCCAGCCGCCGCACCGCTGCCACGTTTGTATATAGCACGCGCACTTCGCTCTCACAATCATGGTGCAAACGGCGCGTTCCAGAATATCATCGTAACCCATGAACACCATGGAAGCTCCAGTCCTTCCCTTGCGCCGGGTTTTTCACCGCGCAGTTTGTGTCGTGGCCTGGTTCGCGCTGTTTTTGACAGTTTGCCCGGCGCCACGCGCTGCGCAAAAACAGAGCAAACACCACGGCCGCCCTGGCCGGGTGCAGACCGGGCTCGATGTTCTGGAGGCGGAAAAATTTGCGCCGCTGCGGGGCAAACACGTAGGGCTCATTACCAATCACACCGGGCTTGATGCTCAGGGCCGCACCACGGTCGACCTTTTATTCCATGCCCCCGGCGTGAAGCTGGTTGCGTTGTTCAGCCCGGAGCACGGTCTGGCTGGGCGCCACGACGAAGAGGTCGCTTCCTCCAGAGATGTTGCCACCGGTCTGCCCATCTTTAGCCTGTACGGCGATACGGTTCGTCCTACCGAAGACATGCTCAAGGGCATCGACGCTCTGGTTTTCGACATTCAAGACGCTGGCGTGCGCTTCTATACCTACACCACGACGATGGGCAATTCCATGGAAGAAGCGGCCAAGCATGGCATCGCTTTCTATGTTCTGGACCGCCCGAATCCCATCGGCGGTGAAATTGTGGAAGGGCCGATGCTGGACCCGGACAAGACCAGCTTCGTGGCATATTTTTCACTGCCCACACGCTACGGCCTCACCATCGGCGAACTGGCACAGCTCTACAACGCAGAGAATCATATCCACGCCGACCTTCACGTCATCGCCATGAAAAACTGGCATCGCAACTATTTTTTCGAGAGCACCGGCATGCGCTGGATTCCGCCGTCACCGAATCTTCGCACCATGAAAGGTGCGGTGCTGTATCCGGGTCTCGAGATTCTGCAAAACGCGGGCGTCTCGGTGGGCCGCGGCACGGAAACACCGTTTGAAGAGTTCGGCGCGCCGTGGATCAACGGCGAAGATGTGGCTGCGGCTTTAAATGGGCGTCATCTTCCTGGGTTGCATTTTGTCGGTCAGCCGTTCATTCCGGTTGCGGGCCTGTACTCCGGAAAACGCTGTGGCGGTGTGGCTATTCGCGTCACAGACCGTCTCGCGACGCGCTCCATGCGCATGGGAATGGAAATTGCCGCAATCCTGCGGAAGCTCTATCCCAAAGATTTCGATACCGAGAAACTCCTCCTGCTCGTCGGAAACTCCGAGACCATCCAACAATTGCAGGCGGGCGCGACTCCCGAAAAGATCGTTGCAAGCTGGGCGCCGGGCCTTGCCGCTTTTGATCAGATCCGCCGCAAGTATTTTCTCTACAAATAACCTATGTGATTGCTATTTGCATGCCAAGTCCATCGCTCCTTGAGCGTTCTTGGAACCAGTGAAGGCGACGACTAGCTCTGCGCTAGGGGATAAGAAACATTCAGTTCCCTGAACCCCGTTTCGGGTAGTTTCCATGTTGCCGACAAATCGTGCCTATATGAACAACCAGGTTTCCAAGGGAAGACCCGGAACTACGTGGCACGCCGTAAGACGTAGATCACCCAGGGAGCGATCTTCGTTTCGCTCACCCACGAATAGGGCTCGTCGCCCTTGGCTAGAGGCTCAAACACCTGAACCGCTTCGAGACCTGCTTCGCGGTATACCGCTCGATACGATTCGTCGGTCCA
>JBGOTL010000031.1:0-31912 GCA_041476465.1 Candidatus Acidiferrum sp.
CCAACTGCTCTCGACGCATAAACGTGAGTCGTGCATTCTTGTGAATGTCCATTCGGGTACCTCCGGTTGAAGTCGACTGCTGAACACAATCAGCTTCTCCGGTTCTGCTCGAATGGACAACCTGTTGAAATCTCACAGCTAGCCTTGAGAATGCGCGGTTCGGTGGTGAGAAATCCGGGGTAGCTCTTCTCATGCTTGCAAATCTTTCAGCCGATGGCGTCACGTTCCCGCTCGAGGAGCTGTTCTTTCCGCGAAAGACCCCAGCGGTAGCCGGCCAAGTTGCCATCTTCGCGAATGACGCGATGGCAGGGCACCACAATGGACACAGGATTGGTAGCGCAAGCCCGGGCCACGGCACGTACTGCTTTAGGGCGGCCCAATGCGCGCGCAACCTGCGAGTAGGTGCGCGTCGTGCCTCGCGGGATGCGCTGCAACTCCTGCCAGACACGGCGCTGAAAAGCGGTCGCCTGCAAGTCGAGCGGCAAATCCATGTGCGGCGGTTTGCCTGCGATGCGCTCGACGATTTCGCGCACCCAGCGTTGATCGCTGTCCGCAGCGGGCGCAATTTCCGCTCTTGGATACTCCTTCTTCAGCTCCGCGACCAGCGGCTGTTCTGCATCGCCCAAATAAACCGCCGAAACGCCGCGCTCGGTGGTCGCCACCAGAACTTTTCCCAACGCTGATTTCGCGATGCTGAATTCAATTTTCATATTCTTACCTCCCTTTCGATAAGCCGCCGGCGTCATCCCAAGCTGCGCATTGCTTCGCTCATAAACGCGGCTGGACGAGCCGTAACCGGTCTCATAGAGCGCCTCAGTGATACTTCGCCCTCCACGGAGGAGCTTTTTGAATCGCGTGAGCCGCGCCGCATTCCCCAATTCGCGCGGCGTGAGGCCAGTCGTCTGAAGAAATGCACGCCGCAACTTTGCCGCGGAAGTCCCAAGCCTCGCGGCGAGTTCGGAAATACGCAAGCCGCCCTCGCTATTCTCGGCTAAAAGTCGTGCAGCACGCTCGACGAGAGATCCGGTGCCGGCGACTTCGTTGGGACGGCAGCGGAGGCAGGGCCGGAAGCCACGCTGCTCGGCTTCTTCGCGGGTGTGAAAGAAGGTGACGTTGCGGCGCAGCGGCCTTCGCGCGGGGCAGGACGGCCGGCAATAAATGTGCGTGGAACTTACCGCAAGAAAAAAGGTGCCGTCGGCCTGGCGGTCGCGCGCCAGGGTGGCCTTCCAGTAGCGCTCGGCTGTGCCGGGGGGGATGCGGGATTCGTTCGAATTCATTTTCGCGCTCATCGTAACGCCAAAATTAGCGCACTCGCCGACACAAGTCTATCCGGGAAAAACCTCCAAACTCCCGGTACGCGAGTGCGGCCGCCAAGCCTGTTCACGCTTCTCCGGGCGCTGGCAGGATTTCATCGGCCGCAGCGGTTTTGCGGTGCGGGGCGGTGATGACAAGAAGCACGGCGACAAGGATGATAGTGGCGGCCAGGATCGTGCGCAGGGTAATCGATTCTTCCGCCAGCAGCCATCCCAGAAAGAGCGCAACCACGGGATTGACGAGTGCGTAGGTGGCCACTCGCGCAGCCGTACTTTTTTTCAAAATGTAAATGTACGCGGTGAAGGCAATCGCAGAACCAAAGATGATCAGATACAGCACAGCAATCCAAGAGCGCATCGAAATCGCGGCCAGATGCAGCAAGCGCGTCTCTCCGGTCAGAAAGCCGCCGATCCACAACATGGCGCCTCCCGCAAAGCTTTGCATAGCCACCCCGAGCATCGGTGAACTGGGCAGCGCGCCGTGTTTCGAATAGATGGATCCAACAGCCCACGCCAACGATGCAAACACCAGGATCGCTGCGCCCGCAGGATTAATCCGGCCGGAACCACCCAGCTTCGCCGGGCCCACCAAAAGTACCAGACCAGCGAAGCCCAACAGAAGCCCGGCGAAAACGCGCGGAACCGGGCGAACTCCTCCGGGCCGCGCCCAATCCACAAGCACCATCCAGAGGCACACCGTCGCTACCAGGAGCGCAGCCACACCCGACGGAACCGTCTGCTCTGCAATGCACACTCCGCCGTTTCCCAAACACTGCAATAGAAAACCAGTAATGATCGCCGTACGCCACTGCCGCGCAGTCGGACGTTCGCCGGTCTTCCACAGGAGAATCGGAAGCAAGATCAAACCAACGGTCAGATGCCTGGTCCCGGCGAGCAAAAGCGGCGGGAAGGACTCGATGCCGATACGTATCGCCAGGTAGGTGGAACCCCAAACAATGTAGACCACAGCGAAGGCCGCGATCACCATTGACATCGTTCGACTGAGAGCTGGCGTCATCTCGTCGTGGCGCTTCGTCGTGCAAGATGGACTGCTGGATTCGTTTGAAGTCATTCTTGCGCCCATTATAACTTCCAAGCTAACGCACCGCCGCAACCGAAATCTATCCGGGAAGACTTACTAAACTCGCGGCTCGAAGGGTCGTCGAGCGAACCGCCATGGGCGCGAGAAGACGATTCTGACGTCCGCGGTTGGCCATTGGCGGGCGCTCCGCAGCATCGCGCAGTGGCCCTAATAGCGCTCAAACTCCCAGTTTAGTGTTCGCCAATGCGGAGTCCGAGGACCAATTTGGAAAGAGAAACTCACAGGAGGTCGTGCAACTCATTGAAATCACAGAGGTACTATAACCAAGTGTTTCAGTTTAGGACACTTCCACCCTTTTCCACAGGTTGACGAGTGCACCCTTCCAATGGCATTTTGGCTACCCAATCCGCAATATTGGGAAAGCAAAGCAACATCCGTTTTGCGCTTGTCAGTCAGGCAATTTTGGGGAATGACGCCGGACCAGACAACAGCGACGGAGTATCTCTGAGGGCGGGATGAGCGCGACGAACCGCGCATTACCATTGAAAAAGACAGGGGCTGAGGCTATCGCCGAGGCCCGCAGCGCTGCGCCAAAGCCAGCGCCCGATGCCACCCACGGGCCGGCTCGCGTTCCAGAGCTGCGGGTCATGCCGCTGTTACGCCCAACGCAGCACCGGCGGTTTGTGCGGGTCCCGACGCATGCCGTGGGCGTTCCCGCGGAACAGCGCGAGTATCCGCGCGCGACGTTGAAACTTCCCCTGCGGCTGCGTAGCGTTGATCAGGTTCCCGAAAAATTTCCGATCACCATGGTAACCCGAGACATCAGTTCCACAGGGGTCTTTTTTCTATGCCCCAAACCGCTGGCCATCGACACCGCCATCGAGCTGGAGATCGTCCTGGTAAATCGCCCGATGGGACGCGGCAATGTCGTGGTGGCCACCCACGCGCACGTGCGGCGATTCGAGCCCGCCGCTATGCCCGGCTGGTACGGCATCGCGGCTTCCTTCGATGATGTGGAGTTTGACCGCGATGACAGCGTCCCGCTGCGTTTCACCGGATTTTAATCCAATTTCTTCACCTATTGCCACACGCTGAGCTTCCGGAAATCTCTGCTACCCTAATCGGGAGCAATGTCTCCTTCAAGACTATCGATTCGGGGCGTGCTGTTTGATTGGGATGGCACTCTGCTGGATTCCTACCAGGCCGATAGCGCCGCCTATCTGGCGATGTTTCACGAGATGGGAATTTCCTGGGGCTTGAAAGAGCTGACGCGGCACTATTCGCCGAACTGGTATGACGTTTATCGCGCCGCAGGCCTCGCGCGAAAACACTGGAATGACGCGGACCGCATTTGGCGGCAGAACTATTCGAATCACAGGCCAGAACTGATCAGCGGCACACGGCGCGTGCTGGCCAGCTTGCTGCGGCGTCACCGCCTGGGGCTGGTGACCAACGGGGATCGCGACCGCGTAACCCGGCAATTGCGCGAGTTTCGCCTGACACGGCATTTCTCGGCGCGTGTCTGCGCAGGCGATACGCCGGAAAAGAAGCCGCATCCCGCGCCGCTGCGCCTGGCGATGGGCCACATGAGACTGCATCCTTCCGAGTGCGTTTACGTTGGAGATACTCCGGAAGACTTGGAAATGTCGCGGCGCGCGGGAGTGCGCGCCATCGCGGTGCTCGGGCCGTTTCCCACGGAAAAGCGTCTGCGCGCCGCTAAGCCGGAATTCCTGCTGGACTCACTCGATGAATTGCCGGGCATCCTGCGCATGCTCGGAAAACGCGCCCGGTAACACTCTCCTGAATCAGGAATCAGGAGTTCGGCTTGGCCAGCGGCGCGGAATCAGGGGTTTGCGGCTGTATGGCGCCGGTGAAGGGCTTGAAGTTCGTCCACTTGATGATCACGCGGATGGGCACGTCCCGATCCTTCAAGTGCAGCGCGTCCTCGGAGCGTGTGTAATTGGGAATCCAGTACTTGGCGTCAACGTCTTCGCGGTACGTTTCGAACATGCTGAAGGGGAGCGTGGGCGAGTGCACGTCACCAAGATCGGTCACCCACTTTCCGTAGGTCTTCACCACTTCCAAGAATTTGTCGTCCACCCAGAGTACGCCTTCAAAGAGCGCATGCTGCCGTTCGACGGCCTTGGGCTTTACGTCGAAGATGTAACAATCGACCTCATCCACCTTTTCCCTGCCCACATATTTCACGTCATATTTCGAAAGCTGATTGGTAGTTAGCGGATAGGCGGGGATGCGCGACATCACTTCGGCGTCCTCTGGGGCCAGCTTCAGATAGTGCAGCGTGGACTCCGGCGTGGTAACCAGCTTTTCGAAGACTTTGCCGTCGCTCGCGCGCACGCCCTCGAATTCCGCGTAAAACTGCCCGGAAGGCTTGCCATCCGCGCCGAACTCCTCGATGCGGATGGTCTTGCGATAGGCATACCGGGGGCGGGCGGCAATAAACTCGTCCTCTTTCTGAGAAAACTTCTTGACGATCTCCGCTAGAGGAACATCCAGCGGTGCTTCCGGCACAACGTCACCGGTGACGCGCTTCACCTCGTGCTCGGGCGGGGGCGAGAGGGGTCCTTTAGGAACATCCTGCGCACGAGCTGAGACTCCTGCCAGAATCAGGGCCGCAGTGAAAAATACCGCGCATGTGAGGGTCGAGCGCCACGACAAAAGTATGGGTGTCATGTTCTTACGCATATCGGTTTAGATGCGCTTAAGGTGCGCGAGAGCAGCCTTCGCCCCCCCGGAGAAAGGCAAGTGTATCCCATTTCCTATTCGCTGCCACAGTTAGCAATCCAAAGCGGAAAGCATGGCGTCTCTGCTAGAATTCTTGAGGTTTGTGAGCGACGCAAAACAAGCGAAACGGTATTTTGTGGCTGGAAGAGTGCAGGGAGTGGGTTTTCGCTTCTATGCGCGAGATGCCGCTGAGAAATTGTGTCTTTGCGGCTATGTGCGCAACCTGCAGGACGGCCGGGTGGAAGTCTATGCCATCGGCACCGCCGAGCAGCTTGCCGGCCTGCGCGCCGCGCTGACGCAGGGCCCGCGCTTTTGCAGCGTGGACGAAGTTCGGGAACAAAGCGCCGAGCGCGAAGCGCAATTCGAGAGCGAATTTGTCATCACCGGCAGCGCTTGAAGTGCAAGAAGCCCGCAGTACAAAAAAGAGGAGCCCTGGGAATGAACGAACTGAAGAAACTGATTCGCGAAGTGCCGGACTATCCGAAGCCGGGGATTCTGTTTTACGACGTAACCACGCTGCTGAAGGATAAGAAGGGCTTTCATCGTTTGATTGACACGCTGTGCGCGCATTATGAAGGCCACCACATTGACGTGGTCGCGGGAATCGAAGCGCGCGGATTCATTTTTGCGCCGGCACTCGCCTATCGTCTCGGTGCGGGCTTCGTTCCGGTGCGCAAACCGAAGAAGCTCCCTGCCAAGACCGCGAAGATCACCTACGCTCTCGAATACGGCACGGACACACTGGAAATTCACGAGGACGCGGTGCAGAAGGGCCAGCGCGTGCTCCTGTGCGACGACTTGCTGGCCACTGGTGGCACCGCCGCGGCTGCCGTGCAACTTATCCGTAATCTTGGCGGGCAGGTAGATGGCGCAGCGTTCGCCGTGGAACTCAATTTCCTCAATGGCCGCGCGAAACTTCCCGGCCTCGATGTATTTTCGCTGATGCAATACGACAAATAAAGTTCACTGAGTACAAACTGAAAGGAGCTGCTGAAGATTTCAACTTCGGTTTGAACGAGCGTGCCTTTGGCGGAGGGCCTCGAATAGAACGACACCCGCGGCGACGGAGACGTTGAGGGATTTCACCGGGCCGGTGGTGGGCAGCGACACGACAAAATCGCAGCGCTTGCGGGTTAGTTCGTGGAGGCCTTTGCCTTCGCCGCCCAGCACGATGCCGGTGGGTGAAGTGTAATCCACCTCGGTGTAGCTCTTCTCGCCTGCTTCATCGAGTCCCACGAGCCAGTAGCCTGCTTCCTTCAATTCCTCCATGGTTCGCACCAGGTTGGTCACTTTAGCCACGGGCAAATGCGACAATGCGCCCGCGGATGCGCGCGCAACCGTGTCTGTAAGGCCCGCGGCGCGGCGCTCTGGAATGATGATGCCATGCGCCCCGGCGGCCAGCGTGGTACGAATAATAGCGCCGAGATTGTGCGGGTCTTCCACGCCATCGAGCAGGACAATCAGGCCGCCATGTCCTTTCGCGTGATTGGCGCTGGCGAGAACGTCTTCGAGCGTAGCAGGCGCACGCGCCGCAGCCAGCGCCACCACACCCTGATGGTCTTTCGTGGCGGCCAGGCGGTCGAGCTGGCTGCGGTCTTCAAAACGCACGGAAATGCCGCGTTCGCGGGCGAGTTGCACGATCTCTTCGACTCGCGTGTCCTGACGGCCCTTGGCGATGAGGATGCGGTCGAAGGGGCGGCCCGCTTCCAGGGCTTCGCGGATGGCATGAATTCCGGTTAAGCGATCCATGGGAAAGATAGTTTACCGTTCACAGCCAGCAGTGCAAAGCGCGGGGGACAGACAGAAATGTCTGTGCACCTTTTAATCCAGTGCGGCGCAAAATTCCACAATGCGAGCGCGGGCAGGCTTGACCGGCACGGCGAACGGCAGAGCCGCGGCTTCATCGAGCAGAAGGATAACGCGGTCCAGTTCGCCTTCTCCGGAGCGCCCCGCGAGCGCCAAGCGAACCGGCTGAAAAATCTCGCGGCTGCTGAATTCAAAATTCCCCTTCAGAAAAGTTACGATCTCCTTGAAGCGCTCGGAGGTCAGCGCCGCGCCGTCCAGGAGCGCGAGCGCAACCTGGCGAAGCACATCGCGCGCTGCACTGCGAGAAAGCACCGCATGGGATTCGACGCGCGAGAGAATTTCCCGCGCGTCATAGTGAAAAACAAGCCCCAGCAATTCGCCGAGCCCTTCACGGTCCTCCACATGGGAGCCCAGGAGAGCGGCCGCGCGTTCACACCATGCTAGTTGGTCAGGGGACAATTGGTCAGTGGCCCGCTCGTTAGAGAACGGATCAGCGGCGAGCCACCTGCGTTGATGCAGAATGGCCACCACGTCCGCGCCTGTAAAAGGATTTAGTAGTGCGGCCGCGGGCACGCTGGAATGTTCGGCGGAGTCCATGGCAAGAAGTCTACAGCACTTGGCAAGGCCCGGATTCTTGATGGGCACAGTCGTTCGCGCCCGTGCGGGCTACCCGCATTCCTCCTGTGGTTGAAATTCGTCCCGTTATTCAATGCCAAATGCGCTGTCATCCTGAGGGGCGCGTCACTTGCGCCCCGAAGGATCTCAACCGAGACACTGTGCGAGATTCCAAGGTTGAGGTCCTTCGCCGATCCTTATCGGATCGCCTCAGGATGACACTGTGTCGCTGGGTTTGAATGACGGGCAAAATTGCATCTCGCGAGAAATCCTATTTAGCGGGCGACCAGTGTGGCGACAACGTAGGCCGCGATGGCTTCGCCGCGGCCGATGGCGTCCACGCCTTCGTTGGTCTTGGCTTTGAGGTGGATGCGCTCGGGAGTTACGCCCAGGGATTTGGCCAGCGCTTCACGCATTTTCGGAAAATGCGGGCCGAGCTTGGGTTTCTCCAAAATCACCACGGCGTCGACGTGTTCGATGGCGAATTGCTTTTCGTCGAGCAGTTTTCTCGCGTGCTCGAGGAACAACAAGCTGTTCGCACCTTTCCATTTTGGGTCGGTATCCGGGAAGTGCGTGCCGATATCGCCCAGCCCTGCGGCGCCCAGCAGCGCATCGCACAAGGCATGCGCGAGCACGTCGCCATCGGAGTGGCCGACGGGACCTTTATCGAACGGTACCTCGACCCCGCCAATTATGAGCTTGCGTCCTCCCACCAACCGGTGCAGGTCGTAGCCAATGCCGCATCGCGCGCTCATGATTTTTTGGGCTCGGAGTGCAAGTAAAAACGGGCGAGATCCATATCTGATGGCCTGGTGATTTTGATATTGCGTTCGGAGCCGAGCACGACGTGAACATCGTGGCCAATGCGCTCGACGAGGCCCGCTTCATCCGATGCATTCACGCCATCGGCTTGCGCACGGGCAATGGCTTCCTTGAGCAGCTTGGTCGAGAACGCCTGCGGAGTCTGCGCCAGCACCACGCGTTCGCGCGGGATGGTTCCGGTAATCAGCGCGACATCTTCCGGCAAGCTGGCGCGCTTCACTTCCTTGACGGTGTCCATGGCGGGAATGCCGAGGATGGCGGCCTGGCAGCGGCGCGCTTCCTCGATCACGCGGGTAATCTGCTCGACGGTCACGAACGGCCGCACCGCATCATGCACCAGCACGATTTCCGTGTCGCCCGGGACTTCCTTAAGCGCCTGGCCGACGGAGTCCTGCCGGGAATCCCCACCGCGCACCACCCGGACGGGTTGCTTGAATTTTTCCTGCTGGATGCGCTGTTCGAGCCAGGCAACTTCGTCGGCGCGCGTGGCCACGATGATGTCGGTCACCAACGGGCAGGAGGCGATGCGCCGCAGGCTGAGGATCACCAGGGGCACGCCCTCGAGCTCGAGGAATTGCTTGGGGGTCTCGGCACCCATGCGGGTGCCCAGACCTGCGGCGGGAAGAATGGCGGCGATTCGGGTCATGAGTCCTATGCGACCGCAAAGCGGTCGTCTTTGTGTGTAACAGCAGTGCGGTCAGCAGTCCATCCGCGAACTCAAAAGTGTACCTCAACCCAAGGGTTCGGAGTAGCACAGGGGCTGCTGCCGTCAAGCTCTTGGAGGAATAGCCGATGGGACAAATTTCGAATCCTGGAGATTCACAAAATTGCTAGGAAAGGTAAATGCGCGGGACGCGGCGGCTGACGGCGCAGAGCAGATCCGAAGTCACCGTGCCGATGCTGCGCGCGATCACGTTGGCCGGGTGGCAATGTTCGCCATCCGTGCCATGAATGGTGGCTACATCGCCAATTTGCACTCCCGGCACATCGGTGACGTCAACCATGCTGACATCCATGGAGACAATGCCGACGATGGGCGCAAGCGTGCCGTGAACCAGCACGCTGCCGCGATTCCCGAGCGAGCGATGGATGCCGTCTCCATAGCCCGCCGTGAGCACGGCGATGCGCGACGCGCGCTGCGCCACCCACGAAGCGCCATAGCCCACGCCCGCGCCGCCGGGAATACTGCGCAGGCTGGCGATGGCAGCGCGAAGACTCATCACGGGTTTCAGTGGCAGACGGGCCTCAATTTCCGCGCGGCGCTCCAAGGGATCGTAGCCGGGATGATAGCCGTACAGGATTGCGCCGGGGCGCACCATGTCCGCCCAGGATTCCGGCCGGGCCACGATGCCGCCGCTGTTCGCCAGATGAACGATACCCGGGTCAATGCCGAGGGCGCGCAAGCGGTCTACCGTCGCAAAAAAGCTCTTTTCCTGGTGAGGCGTTTGTTCACCGGCGAATGAGTGTGCAAACGACTCGGAAGAAGCGAAGTGCGTGAACACGCCACCAAGCTGCAAATGCTTGCACTTGGCAAACTGGCGCGCAAAGCATTCCACATCGTCCGTCGAAATGCCCAGGCGATTCATGCCGGTGTCAATTTTCAAATGGAAAGAAATTTTTCGGCCGCGGCGTGCGGCGGCGCGCTCCAGCAACGGGAGTTGCTCACAACGATGAACGGCCGGAGTGAGGTTGAGTCGAATTATTTCATGCTCTTCGCCGGGCCAGAAACCAGTGAGCAGCAGGATGGGCTTGCGCACACCGTGTTTGCGCACGACAAAAGCCTCGCTCACGGAGGTGACGCCAAACCAGTCCGAGCCCTCTTTTGCGAGCGCCTTGGCGACCTCAGGGCCGCCGTGACCGTAGGCATTGCCCTTGACGATGCAAAGAATTTTTCGCGGCGTCTTGCGTTTTTCGCCGGCAGGATTAACGAACGTGCGAATGGCGTGGAAATTGTAGGACAGCGCGGAGAGCGAGACTTCCGCCCACACCGGGCGGCCTGTGAGAAGGCTGGCAGCTTTTTTCGTTCGCGGCATGTACTTTCCTGGAAAGAAAATAGTGTACGACATTCAAGTGGCAAACAGCGAACACCACATTGGCTGCCGCGTGAAAGGTAACAATCTATGGGGGAGCACGCGGATGGCCAGGCATCAAACGTGAGAGCGGAGTGACATGGAAGCGAACGCACGCCCGTAAATACCAGCGCTACATGAGCTTGCGGAAACAGCCCCGGCTCGATGTCCTGTGTGGCGGCGGGAGGAGAAACGCGCCGTGATGTGGCCATTCTGCCGCGGTGTGGCAGCCTTTACATATCGTCGGGAGTGAATTGCGAGAAGGCGTCGGGAGCGGCCTCTTCGAAACGCGTAAGGCGGCTGCGGAAGACGAACTTGACCTTATCGGTGGGGCCATTGCGCTGCTTGGCGATAAGGATATCCGCCTGGTCGCGTTCTTCCGGAGCGGCATCCATTTTGAAGAAATTCGGACGGTAGATGAACATGACCACGTCGGCGTCCTGCTCGATAGCGCCTGATTCGCGGAGGTCGGAGAGTTGCGGGCCGCGCTCTTCGCGTTCCGGAGCACGAGTGAGCTGGCTGAGGACGAGAACGGGGATCTTCAGCTCTTTAGCGAGACCCTTCAGGCTGCGCGAAATGCTGGAAACTTCTTCGTTGCGGTTGCCGAAGCGGCCGCGCGCGGTAATCAACTGGAGGTAGTCGACGATCAGCAGCGACAATCCTTTGTCGCGCATCAGGCGGCGGGCTTTGGCGCCAATTTCCAGGACGCTGATGGAGCCCGCGTCGTCAATCCAAAGCGGCGCCGAGGAAATGGTGCCCAGCGCTTCGGTCATGCGGCGCCAGTCTTCCTTGCTGAGGTGTCCGGTGCGGAATTTGTGCGCGTCGATCTGCGCGACCGATGCCACCAGGCGCTGCAGCAGCGACTCCTTGGACATTTCCAGGCTGAAGATAGCCACGGGAAGATTGGAGCGGATGGCGATGTTTTCCGCAAAGTTCAGCGCCAGCGCGGTTTTTCCCTGCGACGGGCGTGCCGCGAGGATAAGCAATTCGGAGGGCTGCAATCCGGACATCAGTTTATCCAGTTCGGTGTATCCCGTGGGCACCCCGGTAATACTCTTTCCTTCCCGGAAGATTTTTTCCAGGCGTTCGAAATTGTCGCGAACGATTTCCTTGACCGGGATGAGTCCGGCTTTTATGCGGTCTTCCGCGAGCGCGAAAATGGACGACTCGGCGTTATCGAGAATCATGTCCGCGCCGTCTTCACCTTCGAAGGCCCGCTGCTGAATGTTGTGCGTGGTGTGAATCAGGTTGCGCAGCATGGCTTTCTCTTTGACGATGCGCGCGTAGTGCTCGATATTGGAAACCTTGGGCATGCCGTCTGCCAGCGACGCGAGATACGGCGCGCCGCCTGATGCTTCCAGATCGCCCCGGCGGTGCAGCTCTTCAGTCAGCGTGACCAGGTCGATGGCCTGCTGGCTCTCACCCAGCGCAATCATCTGGGTAAAGACACGGCGGTGCTGATCGAGGAAGAAGTCTTCCGGACGGAGGCTTTCCACAGCGGCGTTCAAGGCGTGGTTGTCCAGCAGAATGGCGCCCAGGATGGAGCGTTCCGCGTCGAGGTTGTTGGGCAAAGAGCGTTCCAGTGTGGAGTCAGCTGGCATAATAGTTCGCTTTACTTTCGCCTACAGCCTTTCTATGTAGCACATTTGTCCGCCGGCAGGCAAGCACGGAGAAATTCTCTTCTGGTCCGGCCACTTCCCCGGTCCAAAGTGTGAGCGCATTGTGCGCGGAAGATGTGCCAGCGTCAATCGGAGTGCCTGTGCATCGCGTCGGAAATCTCTGCAAAACTTTTGCGCCTGGGTTTGGACAGCAAAAAAACGCAGCTGCAAAAAAATGCTGGGGCGCTACGACCCGGTCGGAGCACCCCAGCAAAGAAACAATCACGAGGAAAAGGACTACTGCGCTTCCTTGTCTACGTGGACCTTCAGTTCGGCGGTGACGTCGCGGAACACTTTGACGGTGACGGGAAGTTCCCCGATGGTCTTGATCGGTTCGGCAAGGTGCACCTGCCGCTTATCGATCTTAAAGCCCTGGGCTTCCAGTCCTTCCACGATGTCGCCGGAAGTGACCGAGCCGAACATCTGGTCGTTTTCGCCGGTCTTGCGGGTGAAGCGCAGCGAAACGCCGTTGAGCAGCGCGGCCTGTTTCTGCGCGGCTTCCAGTTCCGTGGCGGTCTTCTTGGCGAGTGAGTTGCGAATGCGTTCGATGGCCTTCAAGTTGCCGGAGGTCGCTTCGATGGCGAGCTTGTGCGGCAGAAGGAAATTACGGGCATAGCCGGGCTTGACGGTGACCACATCACCACGATGTCCCAGCTTATCGACGTCTTCCTGAAGAATAATTTGCATTGGTTATCTCTCAGCTCCTATTTCTCTAGTCCCGTGGGGCCTTAGGCCTTGGGGGCCTCAAGTTGCGTCGATGCGGCGGCTGGCGCGGCCGCGACCGTCGCAGCAGGGGCAACCGCGGCTACCACCTGGCGCGGCTGCTGCGTGCCTGCGGCACTGCCTGCAAACGGCAGCAAGGCGATGTTGCGCGCGCGCTTAATGGCTTCACCGAGCCACCGCTGATGCCGCGAGCAGACTCCGGTCATGCGGCGCGGCAGGATCTTGCCGCGTTCCTGCACGAACTGCGAAAGGATGTCCGCGCGCTTGTAGTCGACAAAGTCCATCTTCTCAACGCAGAACTTGCACACTTTCTTCTTGCGGAAATACTGGCGCTTGCCACGACGTGGTCCGCCGGGCCCGCCGCCGGGTCCGGCTTCGCGGCGCGGTCCTCCGTGACCTCCGCCGGGCCCGCCATGTCCGCCGCCCTCACGGCGCGGTCCGCTATGTCCGCCGCTGGGGGGCGCCGACTGTTTCTGTTCCTCTGCCATACCTTTCACCCTTTCCATTGTGACCGCGTAGCGGTCAGCTTCGCCCAAATCAAAAAATCCTGTTTACCTCGGTCTTAGCTGGCTGCCGCGGCCGGTTCTGCAGCTGCGGCCGGAGCCGGAGCGCTGGTAGCCGCCGGTGCGCGGCGCGGGCGACGCGCGGCGCGCTTCTCCCGCTTGCCTCCCAGCTTTTTCTGCCGCTTCAAATCTTCGTCCATGCGCACTGTCTGGTACTTGATCACGGTGTCCTGCACGCGCAAGCGCCTCTCCAGCTCGGCAATCAGATCCGCGTGAGTCGTGTGAATCTGCTGGTACACGTAGATGCCTTCGCGGTGCTTGGCCACGCGATACGCCAGCTTTCGTGTGCCCCAGTGCTCGGTCTTCTCGATCTTGCCGCCCTTCTCCGCGCAGGTATGCTCGATCACGGAAAGTACCTTCTTAATCTCTTCTTCCGGAGTTGCCGGCCGGGCGATAAAAATCAAATCGTACAAACGCTCTTCCATCTTTCCCTCGATTTCCTTCTTGCTCATTTCATCCATTCGAAGAGAGGTTGCTCACTTCGCTCGGACTAACCAGCTTAGAAACTTAACTCACTTCAACTCTCAACCGGCTCGTCCGGCGGCGGCACTCGCCGGTTGAACTTGTTCATGGCCGCCGCGATTCCCTGCTTCAGGTACAGTTCCACGGCGTCAGCCGCTTCGCCAATCATCTCCGCGGCCACTTCCAGCTGGGCCTTCTTCATCGGCCGCAAAACGTAGGCAGCAAGATCCTCGACCGGATGATCCGGCCCGCATCCCATGCGTAGCCGCGCAAATTCTTGCGTCCCCACAGCGCTGGTTACGGACTTCGCGCCGTTGTGCGTCCCGGGACTTCCCCGCTCACCGATGCGGATCATGCCCCAAGGCAAGTCCCGTTCGTCAAAGAGCACCAGCAAATCCTCGGGTCCCAGCTCGTACTTCCCCAGCAGCTCGCGAACCGAAATGCCGCCGAGATTCATGAACGTCTGGGGTTTCGCCAGGAGTACATCTTCCCCGGCGATCTTCCCGCGGCCAACGAGCGCCTTGCCCTCCGGGCGTTCCACGCGAAGCGAGTTGCGATTCGCAATCTCATCCACGGCCAGGAATCCGAGGTTATGCGGCGTCCACTGATATTCCGGGCCAGGATTTCCGAGCCCGACGATTAGCCGCATAACTCAGCACCCATCCAGAAAAACCCCAACGGCTACTTCTTCTTTTCGCCCTTTTCGGGCTTCGCGGCGGCTTCTTCGCCTTCTGCGCCTTCCACTTCCTTCTTGCCCTTCTTGATGACTTCCGGCTCAGCTGGCGCCGCCACTTCCGCCGCCACGGCCTCCACGGGCTTCTCTTCTTCGACGCGGAGCACCACAACGTGCGCGAGCACGCGTTCCGGCTCGGTGATTAGCTTCATCTTCGTGGTATCCAGCGGCAACTCGCTGGCGCGGAGCTGCTTGCCCAGCATCAATTCGGAAACGTCCATCTTGAATTCCGTCGGGATATCGGCTGGCAGGCATTCGATTTCAACTTCGCGGGTCACCACTTCAAACACACCACCCTGTACCTTCACGCCGGCGGGTTCGCCAAAGGTGTGCACGGGCACCTTCACGCGCATGCGGACGTCCATGGCGATGCGCAGAAGATCGACGTGCAGCAATTTCCCGGTAATCGGGTCGACCAGCCAATCCTTCAAAATCGCGGGCTCATGCTTGCCGCCGAGGTCCACCTGAAACAGCGTGTTGTGGCCGCTCTCGGAGCGGAGAATCGAGCCGACCTGCTTGGCATTCACGGATAGCGCGATGGCCTCGCCCTTGCCCCCATACAGCACCGCGGGAACTTTACCCGTCAGCCGCAACCTGCGGGCCTCATTTTTGCCGCGTTGCGCGCGAGGAGCTGCTTCAACAACAATCTGAGTCTGAGCCATACTTTCTTTCCTTCCTGGTACGGGTGACCGCCGGGCGGTCAACGAAATCCTGGTGCGGCAAAACTCTAAATAAACAGCTCGCTGATGGAGGTCTCTTCATGAATCGAGCGAATGCCGCGAGCGAGCAGCTCCGCGACGCTCAAAACCCTGATCTTCTTCATCTTTTTCGCGGCCTCGGTCAAGGGCACAGAGTCCGTCGCCACCACCTCGGTGAGCGGAGACTTTTCGATGCGCTCGACCGCCGGGCCGGAAAGCACCGCATGCGTGCACGCGGCAAAAACCTGTGTGGCGCCTTCGCGGATCAGCGCTTCCGCCGTTTTCACCAGCGTTCCCGCAGTGTCAATGATGTCGTCCACGATCAGCGTGCTGCGTCCGCGCACATCGCCGATTAAGTGCATCACTTCGCTGACGTCCACATCCACGCGGCGCTTATCCACGATGGCCAGCGGCGCATCCAGCTTCTTCGCAAAAAACCTGGCGCGCTCCACGCCGCCCGCATCCGGCGAAACCACGGTCAGGTTCGGCAAATTCAACTGCCGGAAATGTTCCACCAGCACCGGCGACCCGTACAAGTGATCCACCGGCACGTCAAAATAGCCCTGAATCTGCGGCGCATGCAGGTCCAGCGTCAATGCCCGGCTGGCCCCCGCGGTTTCCAGCAAGTCCGCCACCAGCTTCGCGGATATCGGAACGCGCGGCTTGTCTTTGCGGTCCTGCCTGGCGTAGCAGTAGTACGGCAGCACGGCGGTGATGCGCCATGCGGATGCGCGTTTGAAAGCGTCGATCATCAACAGCAGCTCGAGCAGGTGGTTATCCACCGGGTGACAGCACGGCTGCACCACAAAAACATCCGCCCCGCGAACGTTTTCGAGAATCTGAAAATAGATCTCGCCGTCGCTGAACCGGCCAAGCAGCGCTTTGCCCAGCGGAACCTCCAAATGATGGCAGATGCTCGCGGCAAGTGCCGGGTTCGCGGTGCCGGAAAAAATCTTAAATCGCTCGTCGTTCACGCAGCGTTCGCTCCATGTGGCCGCTCGGTGGCCACATCTTCAGCTGTTCTGTGCAGGAAACCTGCAAACGGGATGGACGCGGAAAGAGACGCTGCGGCTCAGCCAACACGATTGCCAGAAACTGCCCGAAGATACCGCTCGCGCGAAATGGTCTCGCAGACGAAGGCCTGGTCGTGCGGAAACCCAACAGCGGCTCGGCGCGCCATCGCTGGGCTCGGGAAAACACCAAACACCGCCGAACCGCTACCCGCCAGCGAGGCTTCTGTAGCCCCTCTTTGGAGCAAACCCCGCTTGATTTGAGCAAGCCGGGGATGACGCCGGAAAACAGGCTTCTCAAAATCGTTTGCGAGGCCGCTTCCCTGCGCGCTCCAGCACAGAGCACAGAACTCCCAAAGTTTATGGCCTGCGGCGGATTTTGTCAATGAGGGTGCTCCGAGCCAGCGATAAGCATCCGGCGTCGGTACCTGGATGTCTTTCGGGGAGACGATCAACACCGCCTGCCTGGCAATGTCGGGTAGCGGGTAGATTTCGTCGCCCTTGTTCACACCCAGCGCCCGGCCGCCGAACAGGAAAAAGGGTACGTCCGCACCCAGCGAAGCGGCGATTTCGATCAGCCGATTTGTGGGGAGCTTCTTACCGGTAAGCCGGAGGTAACCGAGGAGCGCGGCGGCGGCGTCGCTCGAACCTCCGCCAAGCCCACGCCCGGAGGGGATCGTCTTGCGGAGTTCGAGCATCACGCCCGAGCGGACTTTCAATTCACGCCGCAACGCATCCACGGCGCGGTACACCAAATTCTTCCGGTCGGGTTCCCTTGCGAGTGATTCATTGCCATCGATGGTCAGCGTGATTTCGCGGCGGCGGGACCCACGCAAGCGCAACTCATCGTGCAGTGAAACGGTTTGAAAGATGGTGCGCAGCTCGTGAAATCCGTCCGTGCGCTTCCCCAAAATATCCAGGCGCAGGTTGATTTTCGCGTAAGCGGGGATGCGGACTTCGCGCATGAGGCTATTGCGGCTTCGCGTCCTGTGGCGCGGATTTCTGCGCCACGTGATGCTTCACCTGGCCGAGCTTTTTCTCCAGCTCGGCCACCTTGTCATTTTCCATATCCGCGGGGAACGAACGGCGCCATTCCGTGAGGGATTTCTCCCACTCCGCGGCGGCAAGGTCCATGCGTCCGGTCTTGGCGTAGACATCGCCCAGGTGGGAGTGAATGGTCGCGTCGTGACTTTCCCGTGCCACGGCCTGCTGCAGCGTGGCTGTGGCTTCAGCAAGCTTTTTCTGCTTGAAATAGACCCAGCCCAGGCTGTCGAGATACGCCCCGCTGAACGGTTCCTCGACCAGGGCGCGCTGAATGAGGGCTTGCGCTTCCTCCAGGCGGACTCCGCGGTCTCCAAGCATGTAGCCGTAATAATTCAGAACCGGGGCGTTCTTGGCATTCACCGCCAGCACTTTCTTAAACTCCTCTTCCGCCCGGTCAAAGAATTTCTGCCGCTCGTAAATGGCGCCGAGCAGGAACCAGGTCATTTCGTTGTCGCGAGGCTGCCCAGGCAGAGCCTCGGCGGCGCGCGCCGATTCCTCGGCCTCTTTGTAGCGGTGACCGCGCTCGTAAACCTGCGCGATGTTCAGGTAGGTTTCGCGGCCGGCTTCTTTGCTATGGAGCTGGCTACGCAGCATTTTCACGGCTTCATCAATCTGCTGGTTTTCGCCGAGCAGCAGCGCCTGGCTGGCGCGGATCGCGGGATCTTCGGGGTATTTGGCGAACGCCTCTTTGCCGGTCTGCAGGGCCTTCGGCAGGTCCTTCGCACCGCGATAGGTTTCCATCAGCAGCAAGCGCGCGCGGCGGTCTTCTTCCTCGCCTAAGTGGCCCATCTCGCCGTACGTATAGACGGCAGCCTGAAAATTCTGTGTGTCGCGGTAAAGCTGTCCTAGTTGCTGGTACAGAATCGCCAGCGATCGCCGCCGCGATGGCAGAACCGTGGATTGTGCCTTTACCCCGGCTACCGCGTCGGACAGCACGCGAATCGCGTCTTCAAAGCGTCCCTGCGACTCATAGATCATGGCCTCGTTGTAAAGCACTTCGAGGCTTCCGGGCGCGTATTGCCGCGCCTTCAGCAGGTTTTCTTCTGCTTTGTCGAGTTGATGCAGTTCGCGGTAGATTTGCGCGATGCGGAGATACACGTCCGCATCATCGGGCATCACGTCCGCAAGCTTCTGATAGGTCACCAGCGCATCGGAATATTTTCCTTCGGCAAGGAGCGTTTGGCCGAGTCCGCGCAGGTGGCTCAGCTCGGAGGGATCAAGTTCCACCGCCTTGCGATAAGCTTCTTCGGCCTTGGCGAACTGCTTGGCCTGCGTGTAGGCATCGCCAAGAAGATTAAGTGTCGTTGGCGAAGCCAGGTGTCCGGTGATGCCTTCCAGCAACGCGACCGCTTCGCTGGATTTGCCTTCATCCAGCAGGAGTTGCGTGAGTTGCTCCACTGCGGCGTCATTGCCCTGGTCCTCGCGCAAAATGCTGCGGAGAACCCCTTCGGCTTTGTCCGGCTCATTGTGCAAACGATACAGCCGCGCGAGCCACAAAGCCGATTCCGTGTCCGATGGCTCCAGCCGGAAGATTTCACGGTACTGTTCGATGGCCCGCACGGCCATCTCGGACTGCCCATTTCCCACGCTCAAATCGCCCAGGCTGCGCAGATAAATCCGCCCCAGCAAGCGCCGCGTCGGCAGGTCGTTCGGTTCGCGCTTGAGAATCTCCTGCGCTTCCACCACCGCATCGTGCACGCGCTGCGCCTTCCAGTACATTTCCGCAAGGCGCTCCCCGATGATGGGCGACTTGGGGTCCAGCGCATACGCCTTCTTATAAGCCTCAATCGCCTTGGTGGCGTATTCGCTGCTGCTGGTCGCTTCGTACTGCTGCTCGTAGAGGTGACCGATCGTGAAGTTGTAGTAAGCGTCCGCGCGGGGCGTGGGTTTGACGGCCGTGTCGGTCTTCGTGTCGGAGGGCGGACCGGCGGGCGTCTGCGCCCAGGCGGCGCCCGCGAAAGTCGAAAGGAAGAAAACAACTGCTATTTTGCGCAAGCTCATGTCAGCCCCGAAACATAAAGTATCCCATGCGGCCGAAACGCGGTCAAAAGCGAAAGAAGCGACGTTTCCAGGCGGTCAAGCACCAAGAGTGGGATGCGCCATGCGCGAAAAGAGTAGCCGGATAGAACCAGCTTGACGTTATACTATATTTCCGCAATAATCGAAGTATGAAGAAGCCGGACCCACTGCTTGTCACACGCAGCGCCGATCGTTTCTCAGCCCTCGGTGCCGAGCCGCGGCTGCAAATCCTCCGCTTGCTCCTCTCTGCTCACCCCGCGGGTATGGTGGCTGGCGAAGTCCAGGAGGAGCTGGGAATTCCGGCGTCCACACTTTCGCATCACTTGGAAAAATTGAAGCAGGTTGGGCTGGTCACGGTGCGCCGCGCCGGCACTTTTCTGTGGTACGCGGCGGATACCGACGCGCTTGGGGAAGTCTTGAGTTTCCTTTACGACGAATGCTGCACACGGAATCACGCACTACCTGCGGAATCGGTCGTTCAAATTTCAAAGCATTGACAGCTTATTGAGGAGAAGCCATGAGCGAACCAAACATTCAGGAAGTCGTTCGGCAAAAATACGGAGCTGCGGCGAAGCAGGTGACCAGCGGAGGCGCGGCGTGTTGCGGCGGCGGGGGACTCAGCGGCTGCGATCCCATCACCACGAACCTCTACGCCGAGGATCAAAAATCAGGGCTTCCGGCCGCGGCGATCGCCGCTTCGCTTGGTTGCGGCAATCCCACAGCTCTTGCGAAGTTGCAACCAGGCGAGATTGTTCTGGATCTGGGATCCGGAGGCGGCATCGACGTACTCCTCTCCGCAAAGCGTGTGGGTCCCGCCGGTAAAGCCTATGGTCTGGACATGACTGACGAAATGCTCGCGTTGGCCCGGGAAAATCAGAAAAAGGCGGGGGCTACAAACGCCGAATTTCTTAAGGGCACAATTGAAAATATCCCGCTTCCGGAAAACACCGTGGACGTCATCATCTCCAATTGCGTGATCAATCTTTCCGGAGACAAAGACCGCGTCCTCACCGAGGCCTTCCGGGTCCTGAAACCCGGCGGCCGACTTGCGGTCTCCGATATCGTCCTTCGCGGCGAAGTCCCAGCGGAAATTCGCAAGAGCGTGGAGTTGTGGGTCGGCTGCATCGCGGGAGCGCTCCAGGAAAACGAATACCGCGAAAAACTGGCACGCGCGGGCTTCGAATCGATCGATGTCGAGCCAACCCGCATCTACAAAGTCGAAGAAGCGCGGGATTTCATTTCCGCTGCAGGGCTGGATGTGGATGCCGTAGCGCCTCTTGTCGATGAAAAATTCATGAGTGCGTTTGTGCGTGCCGTAAAACCTTCGGCGAAACCAGCCTGCTGCGGCCCAACTTGCTGCGCTTGAGACCTGCATGGCACCAGCCAAGCAACGTGTGCTAATTCTCTGTACCGGGAATTCCGCGCGCAGCCAGATGGCAGAAGGATTGCTCCGCTATCTGGGCGGTTCGTCTTACGAAGTTCATAGCGCTGGAACGAAACCTGTCAGCGTAAACCCGTTGGCCATCGAAGCCATGCGCGAAATAGGCATCGAGATTTCCGGCCACCGTTCCAAATCTGTCGCCGAATTTGACGGGCAGCATTTCGACACCGTCATCACCGTCTGCGACTCCGCCGCTAAACAGTGTCCCATCTTCCCCGGCGCACCTCGGCGCATTCATTGGAGCTTGCCCGATCCGGCAGCCATCGCCGATACTCACCAGGAAAAACTAGCCGCCTTCTGCCAGGTCCGAGTCCAACTTGAATCACACTTCCGTGAATTTCTCAGTGCAGGAAATGCCGTAGACCGGTAAAGACCATCGCCAGCCCCAGCCGGTCCGCCGCCGCAATTACATCCGCATCCCGCACCGACCCGCCCGGCTGGATGAACGCCGTGGCGCCCGCTTTCGCCGCTTCCTCGACGCCATCTGCAAATGGAAAAAACGCGTCGGAGGCCACCACGCTGCCCTGCAAGGAAGATTGCGCCTTCATCACCGCAAGCTTCACCGAATCCACGCGGCTCATCTGACCCGCGCCCACACCCAGTGTCGCGCCGTCCTTGGCGAACACGATCGCGTTGGACTTCACGTGCTTCCCCACCTTCCATGCAAATTTCATGGTCTCCATCTCAGCCGCTGTCGGCGGGCGCTTGGTCACCACCTTCAGCTCCGTTTCACTTAACCCGCCCAGGTCCGCCTGCTGCACCAGCATGCCGCCCAGGATGCGCTTGAGCTGCAATCCTTTCTCCTGCTCCAGGCCGCCCGGCGGAAGTTCCAGCAACCGCAAGTTTTTCTTTGCCGCAAAAATCGCTTTCGCCTTTTCGTCGAACCCCGGCGCCACGATGCACTCCACAAACAATTTCGCAACTTCTTCCGCCGTCGCTGCATCCACCATTTTATTGAACGCCAGCACGCCTCCAAACGCTGAAACCGAATCGCAGGCATACGCCTTCAAGTACGCATCCAGAAGCGTCGCCTGCTCCGCCGTGCCGCACGGGTTGTTATGCTTGATAATCACCGCCGCGGGCCGCGCAAATTCCGCAACCAGGCTCCGCGCCGCTTCCAGATCTACAAAGTTGTTGTAGGAAAGCTCTTTACCTTGCAGCTGCTTGGCCGCCGCGAGTCCCTCCGGCGCGCGCCCGGCGGGCACATATAACGCCGCCGCCTGGTGCGGATTTTCTCCGTAGCGCAATGCCTGCTGGCGGCGCAGCGCGATGTGTACGCGCTCCGGCAAAAGCGCCTTCTCCGCCAGCTCCAGACGTTGGTTAGCCGCCGAAAGCCTCTCCAGCTCCGTGGTGATCATTCCATCGTAGAGCGACGTTGTCGCGAACACCTTGCGCGCCAGCTCCAGCCGCGTCTTCAGCGATGTGTCCCGCGATTTTTCCAGCTCCGCCGCAACTCGCTGGTAATCGCCGGGGTCCGTGACCACCGTCACGCTCTGGAAATTCTTCGCCGCCGACCGCAACATCGTCGGTCCGCCAATATCGATGTTCTCGATCAGCTCTTCCGCCGTCAGCCCAGCCTTCGCCGCCGTAGCTTCGAAGGGATACAGGTTCACTGCCACCAGATCGATCGGCGAAATCCCGTGTTCCGCAGCCTGCTTCTGGTCCTCCGCATGATTCCGCCGGAACAGCAGCCCGCCGTGCACTTTCGGGTGCAGCGTCTTCACCCGCCCGCCCAGCATTTCTGGCCAGCCCGTAAACTCGGAAACATCCTTCACCGGCACGCCCGCTTCACGCAGCAGCTTCGCCGTGCCGCCCGTCGAAAGAATCTCAATCTTCAGCGCCGTCAGGCGCTTGGCAAACTCCAAAACTCCGGTCTTGTCATAAACGCTCAGCAACGCGCGCTGCACACCCATGCGGTCCTCCGCGAATAAAAAGACTTATCAGTGTAAGCGCATCGCGCCCATTCGAAAAGCGCAAACAGCGTCTCGGGAATCTTTAGGCTTGGATGGCTGGTGGAATTCTCAAAAAAAATGTGCTTCTGAGCAGAAAACTTCCAACTTCTCAGGTCTTAACCAGGGCTTTCAGCTTTACCTGGCCGTTGACGACTTCCACCACATATTCCACGTCCCGGCACTTCTTCTGCTTCTGCAAATCCTTGGTCTTCTTGAGGACAAAATCGTTGAAGCTCGACCGTGTGAGCTTCCCCACCTGCTCGCCGGTCTGAATCTTGGCCTGCACAAACGCGGCGTAAAGCTTTTCAACCTTCTCCGTTTCTTTCTCTGGTTCGGAACACACCATCCGGAATGCTCCCGCAGCCACCGGCTCAGCGGTCTCGACAACCGCAGCCGCGTCCTCCATTTCCTTCCTGGTACGCTCGGCCTCGATGGCCTTGGCTGCGGCGCCAAAATGCCGCTGCACTTTGCCTTCTTCCCGTTGCTGGAGTTTCTTGCGGAAAATATCCTTATATTTTGCGTGGGTCTGCGCAAGATTGTTGAACCGGAAGCGCTGCCCGTACTTCATTTCGCCGCCGCGTTCGGAATACCGCTTCACGATCAGCTCGATGCGCCATTCGATTTCTGTCGGAGGACGCTTGCGCCCGCCGCCGAAATACTGGTCATATTCGATCTTGAGCTGCCGGATGTCGCGTTCCAGTTGCCCCAGCTCTTCGTCAATGGTCGCCATGGACGGGGAAGTCCTCGCCCATCCATGCTAGGAGTAAGGGGGAATGGCGTCAACCGCATGAGCGCGCCGCGATGCGCATCCGGCACCGCTCTGGGTCATACCCCCTTCTCTGTCCCTGGGGACAAGCCACCGGCATTGCTCGCCGCTCCGCTCTATGCTGAAATGACGGCATGGAAACCAGCGCCAAACGCGGCATCTCCGCGCAACAAGCCGATCTTCTGCGCCGCATTCCGTCTGTTGACGAATTGCTCCTCCAACCGCGCCTCGCGGAACTCGCCAAACGCGTGGACCGCAGCCTGGTGGTTGAAGTTGCCCGCACCGTACTTTCCGGCCTTCGCTCGCGCATCGCTGCTGATGCGAATGTTACGGCGCTAAGCCTCGACGCGGCCTCCGTGGAAAAATTTATCACCGCTGAAGTCGAGCGAATTCTCTCCCGCTCGCTTCTGCCGGTCATTAATGCCACTGGGGTCATTCTCCACACCAACCTGGGCCGTGCGCCGCTCCCTCAGGCAGTCGTCGAGGAATTCCGCCGCAGCGCCACGCAATACAACAATCTTGAATACGACCTGGAAGCCGGCGCGCGCGGCAAACGCGACGTTCATACCGCGGAACTTCTCACCCGCCTCACTGGCGCCGAAGCCGCCATCGTCGTCAATAATTGTGCCGCCGCGGTCCTTGTGGTCCTCGCGGCTCTTGCCAGGGGTGGCGAAGTCATCGTCTCGCGCGGCGAGCTGATCGAAATCGGGGACGGTTTCCGCATTCCGGAAATCATGGAGCAGAGTGGCGCTCTCCTCCGCGAAGTCGGCACCACCAACCGCACGCGTCTCGCCGACTACGAGAACGCCATCAATGAAAAGACGCGCCTCTTGCTCCGCGTGCATCCTTCCAATTTTACGGTCACCGGCTTCACCGATAAGCCCTCGCTCGAAGAACTCGCGGCTCTCAGCCAGCGCACCGGTCTGCCTCTCATCGAAGACCTCGGCTCCGGCTGCCTCGTCGATCTTTCCGGGCACGGCGTCAGCGAACCCACCGTCCGGCAAAGCATTGATGCCGGTGTGTCCATCGTACTGTTCAGCGGCGACAAACTTCTTGGCGGGCCGCAGGCAGGCATCATCGCAGGCAAAAAAGAGCTGGTCGCCCGCGTGCCGCACCACCCGCTTTTTCGCGCCTTGCGCGTGGACAAACTCACTATCGCCGCGCTGGAAGCCACTCTCGGCGCTTATCTTCGCGCCGCTTGGGATGAAATCCCCGCTCTGCGCATGATCCGCGCGACTCCGCAGGAATTGCAGCGCCGGGCCGAGAATTTCATCCGCGAACTGCGTCCCGAGCTTCCTCTCGATGAAGTCGAGATCGAAATCGCGGATGGCGCCTCGCTCGCTGGCGGGGGCTCCACTCCGTCGCAGTCCCTGCCTTCCAAAGTGATCCGCATCGCCAGCGCCCGGCATTCCGCAACGAAACTCGAACAGCGCCTGCGCCGCGCCTCCTCGGGTGTTTCTGTCATCGCCCGCGTCGAAAACGACCGTCTCATCCTCGACCTCCGCACCGTCTTCCCGGAGCAGGAGCCTTTGCTCGCTGCGTCGCTCGCTGCCGCACTCCGCTGAAGCAAGGTTTCAGAGCTGGAGAAAAATGCTCGCGTTCACTGTTCGTAACCACAAACTCGTCGCCGGGAAAAAGCCATTGCCTAAGCTTCGTCCGGGCTGGGCACTGATTCGCGTGCGCCTCGCGGGCATCTGCAACACCGATATCGAGATTCTGCGCGGCTATCACAATTTTCGCGGCACTCCGGGCCACGAATTTGTTGGTGAGGTCGCTGACGTCAGCGGCGTTACGCCAGGGCAGAAAAAACATTGGCTCGGCCGCCGCGTAGCGGGGGAAATCAACGTGGCGTGCTCCGCGTACGGCTTCCGGCCGGTGTGTGCGTTCTGCAAGCGTGGCTTGAAAACACATTGCGCGCGGCGCACGGTTCTCGGCATCGTCGCGCACGATGGCGCATTCGCCGGATATCTTGCGCTACCCCTTGAGAACCTTCACATGGTTCCGAACTATGTGAGTGACAAGAAGGCCGTGTTCATCGAGCCGCTCGCCGCGGCCTGCCAGATCCTTCAACAAATCAACGTTCGCGCATTCCCCGTCGCTGCAGTTCTGGGCGACGGCAAATTGGCGCAACTGATTGCACGCGTCTTGCGCACAGAAATCAAACGCGTGGTGATGTACGGCAAGCACCAAGAAAAACTCACGCTTGCGCGCAGAGCCGACGTCGCAACAAGGAAAGTTCGCGGAGACGCCAGCGACCTCAAACGCATCAAGGAAAGTTTTCCACTCGTGGTCGAGGCTACCGGTTCACCCACCGGGCTGATGCTCGCGCAACAAATGACTGAGCCGCGCGGTACGCTCATCCTGAAATCCACGTTCCACGGCGCCGCGCTCGTCGCAACCTGGCCCATCGTCGTCAAGGAAATCACCGTCATCGGCTCTCGCTGCGGGCCCTTCGCCAAAGCCATCGCCCTCCTTCGCTCCGGCAAGGTCGATCCAACTCCCCTGATCACGCGCATACATCCGCTAGCCAAGGTGCAAAAAGCCATGGCCTTCGCTCAAAAACCCGGTGTCATGAAGGTGTTGCTGAAACCCTAAGAAGGATGAGCCACAGAGGCACAGAGACACTGAGTTCGGAAAAGACTAGATCAGTAGATTCTGTTTTTCCCCCTTTTTTCTCTGTGACTCAGTGCCTCTGTGGCCAATTCCTTTTTATAGCCGGTTGATGCAGGAAGCCACGCAGGCCGCGCCAAATCCATTGTCAATATTCACGACCGTCACGTTCGACGCGCAACTGTTCAGCATCCCCAGCAGCGCCGCCACGCCCCCAAAGCTCGCGCCGTAACCCGTGCTCGTCGGCACCGCGATCACCGGCACGCCCACCAGCCCGCCGACCACGCTTGGTAGCGCGCCTTCCATTCCGGCAACGCAAACAATCACCCGCGCTTTGGACAACTCCGCGCGATGCTCCAGCAGCCGGTGAATCCCCGCCACCCCCACGTCATACAAATGCTCGACACGGTTCCCCATCATTCGCGCGGTCAGCAGCGCCTCTTCCGCCACCGGTATATCGCTGGTCCCGGCGGAAACAATGAGTATCGTTCCCTTGCCTGCTATTTCTTGGCTGCGCTCGATGGTGATCACTCCCGAAAGCGCATGGAATTTCGCCGCGCGGCTCACTCGCTTCACAGCCGCAAAAACCTTGGCGTCCGCGCGCGTCACGAGAATGTTGTGTTTTGAAGATTTATGCCGCAGCATGGCCCGCGCAATTTCCGCCACCTGCCCCGGCGTCTTCCCCTTGCCAAAAATCACTTCGGCGAAGCCCTGCCGCAGCGACCGGTGATGATCCACCTTGGCGAAGCCGATATCCTCAAACGGCAAATGTTTCAGCCAGTCCAGCGCCTTCGCCGGAGCGATAGTGCCCGACTCTACCGCGCGCAAAAGTTTCAATAGTTCGCTTTGATCCATAGGTTTTGGCCGCAGCGAATTCTATCACTCTCCCGCCGCAGCGCCCCTGCTTGACTTGCCTGGAAGCGGCTGCGAGACTAAAACTATCCGCGCGGGAAATATGCCCCAAACCAAACCACAAATCGTCACCGTAGGTGTGACTGGAGCGAGCGGGGCAATTCTCGCTCAAAAAACACTCGCATTACTTGAGGAAGACCCGCGCGTCGCGCGCATCCATCTCGTCGTCACCGAAGCCGGCCAGCGCCTCTTCGCCGAAGAACTCCAAATATCCTCCGGCGACCTCAAGCAACTGCCGAACCGGATTCTTGGCCGCCCCGCCGCGAAAATCGAAACACTCCCCAATAAAGACGTTGGCGCTTCCATCGCTTCCGGCAGTTATGAAGTGGATTCCATGCTGGTGATTCCCTGCTCCATGGGCACGCTCGGCGCCATCGCCAATGGCCTGAGCAACGACCTCGTCGCGCGCGCCGCCGACGTCATGCTGAAAGAAGGCCGTAAGCTGGTCCTGTGCGTGCGCGACACACCTTTCAACCATATCCACCTGGAAAACATGCTCCGCGCGCAGCAAGCCGGCGCCGTTATCATGCCTGCAGTTCCCGCCTTCTATCATCATCCGAAAAGCATCGACGACCTCGTCACGCAATTTGTTTGCCGCGTCCTCGCGCAGATCGGCCTTCCGCAAGACAAAATGTATCGCTGGACCGGCCAGTCCTCCTCCAAAGAAGCAAAAGCATGACGACGATTTATCACAGAGAAAACACTTTTTGCCCTTTTTTCTTCTCTGTGGTCTCTGTGCCCTCTGAGCACTCTGTGATTAGTTTTTTCCGGTGCTGCGAATGATTCGCCGCATCCGCACCGTGCTCGAAATGATCAAATTCGAGCACTCCGTTTTCGCGCTGCCTTTTGCCCTCACTGGAGCCCTGCTCGCCGCGCGCGCCACGCATCAGCCGCCGCGAGGCTGGCCCACGCTGCACCAGCTGCTTTGGATCGTCGTCGCCATGGTCGCGGCTCGCTCCGCTGCCATGACCATCAACCGCATCGCCGACGTCCGCTACGACCGCGAAAATCCCCGCACCAGCCAGCGCGCCCTGGCCACCGGCTCTCTTTCCGTCTCTTTTGCCCGGCTCTTCACGCTCGTTGCCGTCGGAGTATTCTTCCTCGCCGCATGGCAGCTCAATCCTCTCGCCCTCAAACTTGCACCGGTCGCCCTGGCTATTCTTTTTCTCTACTCCTTCACCAAGCGCTTCACCACTTGGTCGCACCTCTTCCTCGGCTTTGCACTCGGCATCTCTCCCGCCGCCGCGTGGATCGCCATTACCGGAGCGCTCGACCTGCGCATGCTCATCCTCTGCGCCGCCGTCACCCTCTGGGTCGGCGGCTTCGACGTGCTCTACGCCTGCCAGGACGTGGCCTTCGACCAGCAAGCCGGCCTTTTTTCCGTTCCCAAGCGCTTCGGCATTGCCAGCGCTCTCCTCATCGCGCGCGGGATGCATATCGGTGTGATCGCACTTCTCTCCTGGCTGGCCTTCAGCTTTGCTTTACCTTGGCCCGCGTGGGCTGGCATCGTTGTAGTAGCTGCGCTGCTCGCTTACGAGCACTCACTAGTGAAAGCCGACGACCTCAGCAAGCTCGACGCTGCGTTTTTCACCGTGAACGGTTATATTAGTATGTTGTTCCTGTTGTTTTGGGGCGCCGCAGTTGCTGTTTGGCGCGTTTGAAGTTTTCGATGAATTCAAAATGGGCAAATTGATCCTTACCGACCAGCGGTTGAAGCCGATTGCGGACAAAGTCCTCGCCGGCGAACGCCTGTCCGCGGACGACGGTATCACGCTCTACCGCTCGCCGGATCTTCTCGCCGTAGGCTGGCTCGCCAATCACGTCCGCGAGCAGCGCCACGGCAACATCACTTATTACAACGTCAACCGGCACATCAATCCCACCAACATCTGCGTCGCGCATTGCAAACTTTGCGCCTTCGGCCGCGATCCCGACGCCCCCGGCGCTTACAACTTTGCTCTGGAGGAAATCTACCAGCGCGCGGAACAAGGCGTCCGCGAAGGCGCCACGGAATTTCACATCGTCGGCGGCCTGCACCCCGATCTATCTTTCGATTATTTCCTGGAAATGATTCGCGGCATCAAGCAGCGCTGCCCCGGCATCCACCTCAAAGCCTTCACCATGGTCGAGGTCGGCTACTTCGCGCGCATCGCAAAGCTCTCCATCAAAGACACCCTGCTCAAGTTGAAAGAAGCCGGCGTGGATTCCCTCCCCGGCGGCGGCGCGGAAATCTTTCATCCCCGCGTGCGCAAAATCATTTGCGACCACAAGACCAGCGGCCAGCAGTGGCTGAACATCGCGCGCCAAGCGCATGAAATCGGCTTGCACTCCAACGCCACCATGCTTTACGGCCATGTGGAAACGGAAGAAGAACGCGTCGATCACTTGATCAAGCTGCGCGAACTCCAGGACGAAACCTACGGCTTTGTCACCTTCATCCCGCTGGCATTCCATCCCGACAACACCGCGCTGTCGCATATCCCCAAGCCGAGCGGCTACGCCGACCTGCGCAACATCGCTGTGTCGCGGCTGTTGCTCGACAATTTCGAGCACATCAAAGCCTACTGGATCATGCTCTCCCCCAGCATCGCGCAAATCGCGCTGCGTTTCGGCGCCAACGACATCGATGGCACCGTTGTTGAAGAAAAGATTTATCACGACGCCGGTGCGGTCACCTCCCAATTCACATCACGCGCCGAACTCGAACGCCTCATCCGCGCCGCCGGCCGCGTCCCCGTCGAACGCGATACCCTCTACCATCCCGTCGATCGTGCCAAGATGCCCCCGCTTCCCGCGCCCGCGCGCCCCGACCTCGTCAGCCTCACCCTAAACGTATGAAAGCAATCCTGATTCGTGAATTCGGCGGCCCTGAAGTTCTGAAGCTCGAAGAAATCCCTACGCCAAAACCCGGCGCGGGACAACTCCTTGTCCGCATCAAAGCCGTGGGCGTAAATCCCTTCGACACTTACATGCGAAGCGGCACCTACGCCGTCAAGCCCCCGCTGCCCTTTACGCCCGGCTCCGATGCCGCCGGCATCATCGAAGCCACTGGTGACGGCGTAACCAAAGTGAAGCCCGGCGACCGCGTCTATACCGCGAAAACTATCTCAGGCGCGTACGCCGAATTCGCCCTCGCGCTCGAATCGCAAGTCCATCCGCTTCCCGATAAAGCTTCCTTCGCGCAGGGCGCGGCGGTGTATGTGCCTTATGGCACCGCGTATCACGCCTTGCATCACCAGGCAGAAGCACGCGCTGGAGAAACCGTGCTCATCCACGGCGCCAGCGGCGGCGTGGGCATCGCATCCGTGCAGATGGCGCGCGCCATGGGCCTCACCGTCATCGGCACCGCGGGCACCACCAAGGGCCTCGATCTCGTGAAGCGCGAAGGCGCCCACCACGCCCTCGATCACCGCAAGCCTGGCTATCAGGAAGAAATACTGAAAATCACCGGCGGCTGCGGCGTGGACATCATCCTCGAAATGCTCGCCAACGTGAATCTCGCCGCCGACACAAAACTTCTTGCCATCAAAGGCCGCGTCATTGTCATTGGCAATCGCGGCGAAGTCACCATCAACGCCCGTGAACTCATGTCTCGCCGCGCCTCCATTCGCGCTTTCACGCTCTGGGGCATCAGCGAAGCCGAATCCGCCGAAATCCATGCCGGCCTGATCGCTGGTTTGGAAAATGGCACCCTGCGCCCGGTTGTCGGCAAAGAACTCCCGCTCGCCGAAGCCGCGCGCTCCCACAAAGAGGTCATGGAACCCGGCGCCTTCGGCAAGATTGTCCTCATTCCCTGATGAAAACGTTCCGCAGGCGGGACATACCTTTCGGTTTGTTCCTCTTATCTTCGTGCACGCAACTCAGAGCGGATCTTCTCTGCGCTCCCTGTGCCCTCTGTGTTAAATTCTGCCCTCCCTTGATTTCTGCCTCGCGCCTCGTTGACTGTCCCCGTCACCGCCTTATAATCATGGAACGTCGATAACGCCGCAGCCAATCGTCCGCGGACCTTCGAACAGATCTCCCTCATGTACAGGGCACTCTCATTTGCGGTGTGGTTTGTGGTCCAGCAAAACGCGCTCAACCATTATTGGCACAAAATCACCGACCGCACTTTCGCCGGCGTCTATCACGCCAACGGCTTCGACCTGGCCATGATGATCCCGTATTTCATCATGCTGTTCATCCTCGCCACCTACGGCCTGCACCGCTACTGGCTGGTCTACAACTACTTCGCTTACTCCAAAAACGTTCCCGGCCCGCAGCCGCCCGTCACGACGTGGCCACGCGTCACCATTCAGCTTCCCATCTTCAACGAGCGCTACGTCATCGAACGCCTCGTCGAAGCCATCTCCAGATTCGACTACCCCCGCGAACTCCTCGACGTCCAGGTCCTCGACGACTCCACTGATGAAACTCGCGAAGTTGCCCGCAACTGTGTCGAGCGCCACGCCGCACAGGGCATGCCCATCGCCTATATTCACCGCACCAATCGCGAAGGCTACAAAGCCGGCGCCCTCGAAAACGGTTTGCGCACCGCTCGCGGTGAATTCGTCGCCATTTTCGACGCCGATTTCCTCCCCGAAGCCGATTTCCTTCGCCGCACCATTCCCTATTTCATGAATCCCAATGGCGGCAGCCAAATCGGCATGGTGCAAACCCGCTGGACCTACCTCAACAGCGATTACTCGCTGCTCACTAACGTCGAAACCATCCTCCTCGACGGCCACTTCGTCGTCGAGCACGGCGCGCGCTCCCGCCGCGGCACTTTTTTTAATTTCAACGGCACCGCCGGCGTCTGGCGCCGCGCGGCCATTGACGAAGCCGGCGGCTGGGAGCACGACACCCTCACCGAAGACACTGATCTTTCCTACCGCGCGCAGCTTAAAGGCTGGAAATTTCTCTACCTCCC
>JBGOTL010000032.1:0-31486 GCA_041476465.1 Candidatus Acidiferrum sp.
AAGGAGGTTTTGCCGGAAATAAGCGAGGGAAGAACAGCGGCACCCTGCGAGCATATTCATCGAACGATGTACCATGCCGCTGCCGAAGCTCACGCTCTTCCCGGCGCATGACGAAGGAATAGACAATCGCGAAGTACAGCAACAGCACAACTCCCGAAGTCCAGGAATTCGTGGCGATGCCCGCCCCCAGCGCCAGCACGGAACTTCCCAGATACAGAGGATTGCGCGTATAAGAGTAAGGACCGCTAACCGTCAGCAGTTCCTGTTTGTGCAAATAGCCCGCGGCATACGCGCGAATCCACAAACCGATAGCACCGACGAGCGTTCCCCAAACAATGCTGCGCGGCGCCGGCCGCGCCAGCCACAACACCAGGATCGCCAGAAAGTAGCCCAGCCGCACGCGCCAGCGCGCGAAGAATTCCCCGGCGTTCACAATTTCGCCCCCATGCGACCGAGCAGGGCTGCCAACACATCATCTACTTTAAGCTCGAGCATGGATGGATCCGGCTCATCGCCGCGTTTGTAGGTAGTGACGGCTTTTGGGCTGCGCAGGACAGCGCTACCTGGCCCGTACGGCCCGTTGCGCGCGGGATCCGTCGGGCCAAAAAGCGCAACGGCAGAAGTACCGAGAGCGACTGCAAGATGCAGCGGGCCGGTGTCCCCGCCAACGATGCACACCGCATTATGAAGAAGGGCCATCAGTTGGCCGAGAGTCTCATTGTAGGGCACGGGAGCAGCGGCGCCGCTTGCGGCGAGGACCGCGGCGACCAGTTCCTGTTCGCCGGGGCCATAGTTTAAAATGCAACGAAGTCCGAGATGGGTGCGGATTTTCTGGCATAACGCGCCAAAGCGCTCCGCGGGCCAGCACTTGGAGCGCCAGCCACCACCCGGGCTAAGAACAATGTAGCGGTCGATTTCCAATCTCAGCAGGTAGTCTCGGACAGCGGCTTCGTCCTCGGGCGCAACGCGCAAGCTGACTCCAGCGACGGGTTTCCTGGCCCCCGCGCATAGGGACAATTCCCCATTTTGATCGGCTATGTGCTGCGAGGCCGCACGCACGCGGTCGGTGTAAAGGAGCGGCACACCATATTCGCGGATGGTTTCCGAGGAGAATCCAATGCGCCGCGCGACACCTCCGAGAAAGGGCAAAGCCGCAGATTTCCAAAGGCCCTGATAATCGATAGCAGATTCCCATTTCTGGCGGCGCACGCGGCTGATTGTCTCGCAGAGAGAAGAGAAAGATCGAGATTCAACGGCCCAAACCTCGGAAGCGAGTTCGCCGCTCTCAACGAGGGATTTCCAACGCGGATGCGTGAGCCAGACGATTTCAGCGGCGGGAAACGTTTCGCGGATGGCCGCAACCGCTGGGAACGTGTGGAGGATATCGCCCAGCGAACCGAGGCGCACAATCAGAAAACGCGGCTCAGCCATGCGGCGCCTTGCGGATCGATTCCAGGAGGCCGCGGGTAGAATGATTTTTGGGGTCGCCTACAATGGCGACGCGAATGCCCAGGCGAGCCGCGGTGGCGCGTTCTGGAACTGTTTCCGCGCTATAGTCGGTTCCCTTCGCGTGAACGTCCGGACGCAGGTCTTCCAGAAGAGACTCCACATTGGGCTCGTCAAAAATCACGACATAATCCACCGCACGGTGTGCAGCAACGAGCTGCGCGCGAGCATTTTCATCGAGGATGGGGCGCCCTGGGCCTTTCAGCTTGCCCAAGCTCGAATCCGCATTTACACCAACAATGAGGAGGTCGCCCTCGCGGCGCGCACCCTCCAGATAACGAACGTGGCCGACATGGAGCGTATCGAAACACCCGTTGGCGAAAACGATGCACTTGCCGCTCTGTCTTTCTCCCGCCAGGACGCGGCGAAGTTCCGCACGCGAGACGATTTTGGATCCGGCGCGGCGCATGGATTAAGACGCAGCTCCGGAAACGCTGCGGCGAATGGCTTCGAGCAATTCGTCGCGGGAAACAGTGGCGGTCCCGCGCTTCATGACCACGAGGCCGCCGGCGATGTTGGCGATATGCGCGGCTTCCAGAGGGGACGCCCCGCAGGAAAGCGCCAAAGTGTATGCAGCAAGAACCGTGTCGCCCGCTCCGGTAACGTCCACAGCCTGGTTGCTGCCCTGCACCGGAATGTGAGCGACCGCGTGTTGCGGCTGAAATAATGCCATTCCGTCGCGGCCCCGGGTCACCAGCAATGCGCCAAGCTTCATGGCCGAAAGAGTCGCGCGGCCGCAGCGTTCAAGCTCGGAAATGTTCCGGCCGATGGTGGCGTGATGCAGGGATTCGAGCTCGGCTTCGTTGGGAGTAGCCGATGTGATGCCAGCCTTGGCATAGGCGGTGAGCTGGTAGCGAGCGTCGAGCGTGATGGGGATTATGCGTTTGCATCTCTCCACAGCTCTGCGCACGCCACTCGGGCCGGCAACTCCAAAACCGTAGTCGGAAACGGCGAGCGCGTCAGCGAATCGCAGCTTGGCCTCCAGCTTGCGCTGTATTTTCGAGCGAATAGCATCGGGCAGGGAGGATTGCGGTTCGCGGTCGATTCGGAGCACCTGCTGTCCAACCGCATGAGGCCAGCCGGCAAGAAAACGAGTCTTGGTTGGCGTCGTCCACCCCTTCACGCGAAAAATGCCGGAGACGTCCACTTTCTTTTTGCGGAAGCATTCGATGAGAGCATCGCCGGCGGAATCCACCCCCACGGCGGAAACCGGGAGCACTCGCGCGCCAAGTGCAGCGAGATTGTTAGCGGCGTTGGCGCCGCCGCCCGGCACAACCTGGGTTTCGCGATGGCGCAGGATGAGAACCGGAGCTTCCCTGGAAACGCGGGAGATTTCAGCGAATTGGAATTCATCGGCGACGAAATCGCCGAGGAGCACCACGGTTCTCGAAGAAAACTGTTCGACATATTCCGCCAGCGCCAGTAAATCGACCGAGGGCGAAGCAAGCTGTGCTTTGGGGCGACGCTTCATTTTGTTTGCCTCAAGATCCAATCAACCGCCTCCGCGAGATCGTCGGCGATGTATTCAGGTTTCCGGGGCCACGTTGCCGCGTGCCAGGTCAGCTCCCCGAGACCATAGCCGGTGCGCACCAGAATGGAATGCGCGCCCAAGTGGTGGGCGGCGGCAATGTCTCCGAAGCGATCGCCGACAACAAAGGAGCGCTGGAGATCAAGCCCAAGGTCACGAGCGGCTTTTTCGAACATGCCCGGCTTCGGCTTGCGGCACATACAAGCATCGACCGAAGTATGCGGGCAATAGTAAACGGCGTCGAGATGCGCGCCTGCGCCGGCCAATTGTTGCGCCATAAGTTCGTGCACTTCTTCCACAAGCGATTCGGGAAAGTATCCACGCCCGACGCCGGATTGATTGGTCACCACCACAACCGGCAGCGCCGCCGTGTTGAGACGTCGAATTGCCTGAGAGGCAAAAGGAAACATACGAAAACGCTCGGCATGATTCAGGTAACCCACTTCTTCGGCAATCGTGCCATCACGATCAAGAAAAACGCCAGGGCGAAGTGCTTTGAGGTCAGGCAGGGCGCACCTCCAAAGCTGCCAGCCACGGGCGAACTGCGGCTTCCACGGCATCGGGAGTGACGGCCATCATGCAGCGATGGTCCGTGGGGCAACGGCGCAAAAAACATGGACTGCAATAGGGCTTTTCCTGGACGATGCTGCAGCGGGGCGTTACTGGAGCCGTGCCTTGCGGGTCTGTGGGACCAAACACTGCGACAACAGGAAGCCCCACGGCGGAGGCCACATGCATCGCTCCCGAATCGTTGCCGATGAACAGGTGACATTGCGAAAGAAGCGCCGGCAGGTCCGCGATGTCTGTCCTACCGGTGAGGTCAATGGGCTTGCGGTTCATGCCGGAAGCGATGGCCTGCGCGACACTGGTTTCAGCGGCGGTGCCGAAGAGAATGACATCAGCATCGGTTTTCCGTTGCAGGCGATTTGCAAGCTCCGCGAAGCGCTCTGGAGGCCAGCACTTGGCGGAGCCATAGGATGCACCCGCGCCGATCGCTAGACGCAGAGATTGGGGCCGTACCCCCGCCTCGACAAGTGCTTCTGCAGCACGACCGCGATTCCGCGCGGATACGGTGAGCGAGATGAAGGATTCGTCGGGAAGCGCGGCAAGCCATCCGGCACGCCGAAGAAGTTCAAGATAATAGAATTTTTCGTGTGCAGGGATTTCACCTGGTTTTGGAACCGGCACCGCGGTCGTGAGCAGAACACTCCGCCCATCGCGCGCGTAACCAATACGCTCGGGAATCCCCGCGCGCCAAGAAAGCCACGCTGCTTCAAAGGCATTCTGTAAGAGAAGAGCAACATCGAATTTCTGCGCCCGCAGCTCGGCGGCAAGGCGCTCACGCCCAGAAAACCTGGCGTGCGTGCCCTGCGGATCGTAAACAAGAAGCTGATTGCAGATCTGCTGCTCGCGGTAGATGTCCGCGACATAGGGCAAGGCAAGGATAGCGATCTCCGCTTCCGGAAAGCGGGCCCGCACGGCACGCAGCGCCGGCAGCGCCATAATTGCGTCCCCCACCCAGTTCGTTGCCCGAACAAGAATCTTCATGCCGACGCCCCGCTGTTCGCTCCCAGCACTTTTTCCATGGCCGCATGAAAATCAGATTCCGGAATAATCTCCAGATCGATCACGGCAACATAAACCGAAAGCCGCGCGAACGCCGCGGCGCCCAGATTCTGCGCGTCCTTCTCGGTGGCCATAAGCGCTTTGGCCCCCGCTCTTTCGGCAAACTCCTCGATCCGCGAGACGTCTTGCGGCGTGTAACGATGATGATCGCGAAACGCCATGCTTCCGGACATTGGAACATGCCAGCTCTTCAAGTCCGCAAAAAAAGCACCCGGATTTCCAATGCCGCAAAAGGCAAAAAAAGGGCCGTGACCTATGCCGTCGGGTGGAAGCAGAGTGTCGCCTCCGCCCAATAGACGATAGCCCAGCAGCCGTGTGGCGGCAGCGAACACCGGATAATTATGCAATCTTCCAATAGCGTCCGCGGAGCCAGGCACAGTTTCTGTTCGAGTAAAGACCAGCAGCCCAGCGCGGCTCATTGCTGAAATCGGTTCGCGAAGCCGCCCCGCTGGAAGAAGGGCTTCCTGCCCGAGCGCATGAGAAGCATCCATCAGCAGAATATCGAGGTCGCGAGCAAGTTGCAGGTGCTGAAAGCCGTCGTCCAAAAGAAAGACGTCGATGCCCTGCGAAGCAAGCCGCCGGCCCTCGGCGAAGCGGTTCTTGCCGACACCAAAGGCAACCCGGCCTTCCAGGCGCCTTTTCATCAGCTCAATTTCGTCGCTGCTGCCCGTGGTGCCGCGATAGCCGCGGGTGAGAATGGCGACGCGCTTCCCTTCCGCGAGCAAGAGTTCCGCGAGGCAAATCACCATGGGCGTCTTTCCGGTGCCGCCAACCGTAAGATTACCCACACTGATGACCGTTCCGGGAAGGCGCTGCTGCTGCAGCCAGCCATGGGCATAAAGCCAGGCGCGGAAACGGACCACAACTCCATACAACACCGAAAACGGCCAGAGCAAGATGCGCACTGGCATAGGAAAATTCATCGGGAAGCACCGTCCACATGCCTGGCAATCTCGGCGAGGGCGCGGTCCATCGCGCCGCGGCTGACTTCCACCAAGTTTCGCGCCGTCTCGCCCATTTGCCGCATCTTTTCCGGGTTGCGGAGCAAATGGATCCATTCCACGCCGACATCCTCGGGACTGCTCACTTGTATGGCAGCGCCTGCGGCGACAAAGCGTGAAGCGATCTCCGCGAAATTCTCCATGGAGTCGCCGAAAAGTGAAACTTTCCCGAACGCGGCAGGCTCGAGAATATTGTGCCCCCCCGAAGGAACCAACGATCCGCCCACGAACACGCCATCCGCAATGCGATAAAGCGAGGCAAGTTCGCCAATGGTGTCGAGGAGCAGCACGGTGACGTCGTCCGGGATAACGGCATCTCCATTCATCGAAGCAGGCGTGGAAGGTCCCGGCACCGACAATTGCGAACGCCGGATAAATTTCCGATGCGACTCTTCAATGAACTCCGCGGCGGCCGCAAAGCGCTCTGGCTTGCGTGGTGCAAGAACCAGAAGCGCATTGGGATATTCACCTTGCAAAGTGCCAAAAGCGATCAGCGCATGGGGTTCTTCCGTGGCCACAACGCTCCCGGCAACGATGATGGGTGAACGGCCCCGGCGTTTGGCTTCCGTTTCCAGCCATTCCGCAATCGGGGTTGCCGCGGGGAGCTCCAGATCGTATTTCAAATTGCCGCTGACCTGCACCCGGCCGGGCGGCGCGCCAAGGATGCGGATGCGTTCGGCGTCCTTTTCCGATTGCATCAGAAAACTCTCCGCATGGGAGAGCGCGTCCCGAAAAAACGGGCGAAGGAACGCACCGAACACTTTGCAATAATATTGAAATCTTGCAAACGAGCGATCGGAAACCCGGCCGCTCACAAAAACGACAGAAGCTTTCTGGCGATGGGCTTCGCGAAGGAAATTCGGCCAGATCTCTGTCTCCAGGATCAGAACGATGGAGGGCTGCACGGCCCGCAGAGCACGGCGAACACAAAAGGTCCAATCAAGGGGGAAGTAAATCACGGCGTCGGCAAAGGGCATGCGTTCGCGCGCCAACGCCTGGCCGGTGATGGTCGTAGTGGAAACGATGAGCGGACGGTCCGGGTAGGCTTCCTTCAGGCGCCGAGCGAGCATCACGCCGGACAAGGTTTCGCCCACGGAAACTGCGTGAATCCAGATCGCGCGAGGACGCTGCGCAGGAAGATGATCTAAAGCAGGAAAAGAAAAACCCAGCCGCTCGCCAAGATTTGACAGATACTTGCCACGCCGTAGTCCCTGCACCAACCAGTACGGCAGAAGCAGCAGGGCCGCAAGGCCTGTCAGTAAGCTGTAAATGAAATACACTCAGTCAGACTCCGGTCTGAAACCGGGCCGCGGCGAAGTGGCGGTCCGGGGCGCAGGGCAACCCTGCACATCCCCCTGGAATCGAAGGCATCATAATGAGAAAAGATTATTATAACCCTATGCGAAATCTGGCCGCAGTTCTCTCATTTATTTCCCCGCTGCTTTTCCTGGCGGGGCTTGCCTTTGGCCACCAGTCTACTGGAGTCAAGACAAGTTCGCTCGAATCGCATGAGGGAATGACGGTGTCCGCGCGACCCTGGACCGATGCCGTCAAATATAAGGAAAACTTTCCAAAGAAGTCGCCTTATTCGGCGGGGATCGTCGCTATCCAAGTGTCGTTCCGGAATGATTCCGACGAAAGCGTGAGAATTGACCTGGATAACATCCGGTTGATGCTCTTTCTTGGAGAAGATAATCGCCAGGAACTGCGGCCCTTGACTCCGGAAGAAGTCGCCGACCTGACATTGTTCAAGCCCAACGGAAAGGATCCGACAATATACCGTCCGAAGATTCCGCTGCCCACCGGCAAACCGAAGGCCGGGCGAGGCAAAGACTGGGACGAAATGGAAGCCGCCGCGCAAAATGCCGCAGTTCCCTCCAGTGTAGTAGCCGCACGCAGTACGGTGCAGGGCCTCCTCTATTTTGATCTGCGCAGGCAATGGGACCTGCTGAATTCAGCGCACTTGTATTTGCCGAATCTCGTGACCATGGAAAAACATCATTCCCTGTTGTACTTCGAAATCGATTTGAGCCGGCCGTCAAACAACTGACCAAGAACCTGTGCCGCTCTCTTCCCTGCACCGCAAAATGAAAAGCAAAACGCCATTATTTGCGCCGCTCCGCGCGGTCGGCTACCATTACGAAGCGGAAGCTTTTTGAACCCCAGCGGACAAATGCAAACTCTTCTTGACGGATTGAATCCAGAGCAACGACTCGCTGCAGAAACCACAGAAGGCCCGGTATTGATCCTCGCCGGCGCGGGCACTGGCAAGACTCGTGCCATCACCTTTCGAATGGCCAACCTGATCGCCAACGGCGTGCCCGCGGATGCGATTCTCGCGGTCACCTTCACCAACAAGGCCGCCGAGGAGATGCTCACACGCGTCTCCAGCCTGCTGCAGCGCGCCGGAGTGCCGCCGGAGCGACCGTGGATTTCCACATTTCACTCGCTCTGCGCCCGGCTGCTGCGGCGCGAAGCTGGCAGCGCGGGTCTCCCGAAGGACTTCGCGATTTACGATGATGACGACCAACTCGCCGCGGTAAAACTCGCGATGAGCAAGCTGCACATTGAGGATGAAAGCCTCCTGCCGCGCAAGGTTCTCAGCCGCATCAGCTACGCGAAAAACCATGGCCAGACAGCGGAGACAATTCGCGCCGAAGCAATCGATCAGGAAGGCCGCCGCGTCGCGGACATTTTCTCAGCCTACGAAAAACTTTTACACCAGAGCAACGCGGTTGATTTCGACGATTTGTTGCTGCGCTCGGCAAAGTTGTTACGGGAATCCACCGCCGTGCGTGAAAAATGGCAGTCGCGTTTCCAGTACCTCCATGTGGATGAATATCAAGACACGAACCGCGTGCAATATGAGCTGATGCGCCTGCTCACCGGGCCGAAACAAAACGTTTGTGTCGTGGGCGACGAGGACCAGTCGATCTATCGCTGGCGCGGCGCGGACGTCTCGATCCTCCTCAGTTTTTCGAAGGATTACCCAGCCGCGCGGATCGTGCGGCTCGAACGCAACTACCGTTCCACGCAGAACATATTGGACGCCGCCGGAGCGGTGGTCGCAAACAATCCGGAGCGTCTTGGCAAGACGCTTAGCGCCGAAAATGGCGAAGGAACGAATCTTCGCTATTTCGAAGCACGCGACGCGCAAGCCGAAGCCGAATTTGCGGCTGACGAGCTGGAGAAAATTCTAAATGACGATTCCGGCCAGACCTGCGCGGTGGAGTATCGCACCAACTTTCAGTCTCGAGCCTTCGAAGAAGCTTTCCGGCGCCGCGGCCTGCGCTACAAACTCGTGGGCGGATTCGGCTTCTACAGCCGCGCGGAAGTGAAGGATGCGCTGGCTTACGTGCGGCTGGCGCTGCACGCCGAGGACGACATTTCCCTGCTCCGCGTGCTGAATGTTCCCCCGCGCGGCATCGGCAAGACCACGGTGGACGCGCTGCGAGAAACGGCACGTGCTGACGAGTCCTCGTTATGGAAAGCGCTTGGGAAAATGGTATCCGGCGCGGCGGGCGGCCGCGCAGTCACTCCATTGCGCGTATTCCAGGGGTTGCTCGTCAAGCTGCGGGAAGCCTACGCGACGAAGGAGCCCGCGGAGTTTCTGCGTTCCGTATTAGATGAAACCGGCTACATGGAAATGCTGAAGGATCGCAATGCGCCGGAGGACGTCGCGCGCATTGAAAACCTGGAAGAACTCGTCCGCGCCATCGCCGAGAGCCTGGAAGCCGGAGAATCGTTTACTGACTTCCTGGATGCGGCGGCTTTGGTGAGCGATGCTGATTCCTTCGAAGACCAGCCAGGCGTCACGCTCATTACATTGCACAGCACCAAGGGACTGGAGTTCGACCATGTTTTTCTCACTGGGATGGAAGAAGGCATTTGCCCGCACAGCCGCTCGGTGAAGGAAGAGAAAGGCATCGAAGAAGAACGCCGCCTGGTCTACGTTGGAATGACGCGAGCACGAAAATCGCTGACCATGACTCGCGCCGTGTACCGCCGCATCTACGGCAATGAACAGCAAATGCGCGCGTCCCTGCCTTCCCGCTTCCTGGCGGAAATTCCCAGCACTTTGGTGGACACCATACACGGTTCGATGGCCGAAATTGGCGAGAAACGCCGCTACGAGCCTGATCCCGAATATTCCTATTCGTCCGAAGAGTTCCTCCGCCGGGTGCGCGGCGGAGCAGCGCCTGCGCGCACCTCCAGTTCGCGGAAGCATAGCGGCACCAGTTTCGGCCGCCCTGCCACGAGACGTGGCGCAGATGCCAATCCCATGCTCGGCCGCAAGGTGCGCCACGCCACCTATGGAGTGGGTACGGTGGTAAGCGTGGAAGGCGATGACGAGGACCGCCGCGTTTCGGTAAGCTTCCCCGGCCGCGGGACGAAGAAGTTTATCGAGCGGTACGCGCAACTCGAGCCAGCGTAGCTCCACAGTGCTCGGCCACCCCGGCTCTCCCGCCAACCTGTTGGGGCTAATAATCTGTGGAGCCAGTGACTAAGATCACTAGAACCGGATTACGTTCTTCAAGAACCACATCGTCTAATATTACAAAATTCTGACAATGAGAATGCTCTAGCCGTGCGACAACAGATATATCGTGAGCAAACATCCAGTCATCATTCAAGGCGGCATGGGCGCAGGCGTATCAAGTTGGCGGCTCGCGCGGGCGGTATCCCAACTCGGGCAACTCGGAGTTGTATCCGGCACGGCACTGGATCACATCCTGGCCAGACGACTCCAGGACGGTGATCCCGGCGGATACATGCGACGGGGCCTCGATTGTTTTCCTTTCCGCAAGATGGCGGAGCGCATTTGGGAAACGTATTACATCCCCGGAGGCAAGTTGGAAAGCCAGTCCTACAAGAGCGTGCCGAAGCATTCCAAGGACAATCCACGCGAGCTGGTCGAGCTTTGTATAGTTGCCAACTTTGTCGAGGTAAATCTCGCCCGCGAAGGTCATGACAACCCCGTGGGAATCAATTATCTGGAGAAAATTCAGATTCCACACTTGCCTTCCCTTTACGGAGCCATGCTCGCGGGCGTCGAGTACGTACTGATGGGCGCGGGCATCCCCCTCAAAATTCCTGGTGTCCTGGACCATCTGGCCAAGCATGAGCCCGCCAGCTACTTGCTGCAGGTTACGGGCGCGCAGGATGGGGATGACACCACGATCACATTTGTTCCGCGGGATTTCACGGAGCGTGAGCTTCCACCACTACTGCGCCCAAAGTTTCTCGCCATCGTGGCCTCAAACACGCTTGCCTTAACTTTGCTGAAGAAGGCCAACGGCAGGGTCGATGGATTCGTTGTCGAAGGGCCTACGGCCGGCGGACACAATGCGCCGCCCCGCGGGAAGCCGCAGTTCAACGAAGGGGGTGAGCCGATCTATGGAGACCGCGACAAAGTTGACCTGGAAAAGATGCGGGAACTGGGAGTGCCGTTCTGGCTCGCCGGAGGATACGGCAGCGCCAAAAAGCTCCGCGAAGCCCTGGGCGCTGGCGCCGCCGGCGTGCAAGTGGGAACCGCGTTTGCGTTCTGCGCCGAGTCGGGCTTGCGGAACGATTACAAGCAGGCGCTCTTGAAGAAAGCGATTTCCGGGGAGGCCAAAGTTTTCACCGATCCTTTGGCTTCTCCTACGGGTTTCCCATTCAAAGCCGCGCACTTAGAAGGCACGGTTTCCGAGCGCGAAGTCTACCTGGCAAGACCGCGCATCTGCGATCTCGGGTATCTCCGCGAGGCTTACAGGACTGCGGCGGGCACGATTGATTATCGCTGCGCGGGAGAGCCCGTGAGCGTGTACCTGTCCAAGGGAGGAAAGGTAGAGGACACGGTGGGCCGCAAATGCCTCTGCAACGCCCTGGTAGCGAACATCGGATATGCTCAAACGCGCAGCGGCAAGCACGTCGAAAGGGGCCTGGTCACCTCCGGAGATGACCTGAGCGAAATTCCATCCTTCCTGCCGCCGAACGAAGTGGTCTACAACGCCACAGATGTGATTGCAAAACTGCTCGAGGGGTGATCCTGCGCTCCAGGGCCAGTCTCTCCGCTGCCCCTTATGGCGCGGCAATCCCTCCCGCCTTCCTCTTCCAGTTGCGCCTCGTCCCGCTTTACGGTACAGTCGTGCCCGCAATTATTCTCCACTGACCAATTTGACAAAGTTTCGGTACGCGCACAATTAGCGCCCTTTCGGATGCGATCGGAGACCATGGGTGGCATCGCAACTCTTCCGCTGCAAGAGCATTGACCAGCTCATTTCAGATTCTGAAAACGCTGAAGTCCGGTTAAAGAAGTCTCTTGGATGGTTGAGCCTGACGTCGCTCGGTATCGGCGCAGTCATCGGTTCCGGCATCTTTACCATCATCGGCACGGCGATTGCCGGGCAAAAATTTCAAGCCTCCTCGATTCTGAATGCACCGCTCCTCGAATACCTCATTCATCATTCGGCGTCGTTTGGACGCCCAGGCGCAGGGCCGGCCATCGCTCTTTCCTTTATCCTGGTCGCCATCGCCTGTGGATTCGCTTCGGTGTGCTACGCCGAGCTCGCCGCTATGATTCCGATTGCGGGCAGTGCGTACACCTACACCTACGCCACGATGGGCGAACTCATCGCATGGATCATCGGCTGGGACCTGATACTGGAATACGCCGTCAGCAATATGGCCGTCAGCGTCGGGTTCTCACAGCACATCGTCAATCTGTTGGACTGGTTCGGCGTGCATCCGAATCCGCGCTGGATTTCACCCGCCTACCTTCCCAGCGGACTCTCCGACTTGCAGGGAAACATGCTCTACGGCGCTGGCTGGCATTTTGGCTTCAACTGGCCCGCTTTCATCATCGTCATGCTGCTGACCGTTCTTCTCGTCCGCGGGATTAAGGAGTCAGCGCGAACGAACAACATCATGGTGTTTCTGAAAATTGTAGCAATTCTGGTGTTCGTGACTTTTGCGTCTAAACTGATCCTTCCCGCCAACTACCATCCTTTCGCGCCGAATGGCTGGCCGGGAATCCTGACGGGCGGATCGATCGTCTTCTTCACCTACATTGGGTTTGATTCCGTCTCCACAGCCGCGGAAGAATGTAAGAATCCGCAGCGCGACCTACCCATCGGCATCATTGCAACGCTGGTCATCTGCACGCTGCTCTATATAGCCGTCGTTGTAGTGCTCACCGGACTGGTTAAGTGGGACACTTTGGTGGACGACGCCGCTCCGGTCGTCAACACGCTCAAGAAGCTCCATTTCACTGGCGTTCGCCTGGTCGTTCTAATCGGTGCGTTGATGGGCATGATCTCTTCCCTGCTGGTGTTCCAGCTCGGGCAAGCCCGCGTGTGGTTCGCCATGTCGCGAGACGGTCTGTTCCCCAGAGTTTTTGGGCACGTGCATCCGCGGTTTCAGACGCCAGATTTTTCGACGTGGATGGCGGGATTCGTCGTCGGGATTCCAGCGGGCCTGCTGGACATCGGCACTTTGGCCGATCTCTCGAATATCGGCACTTTGTTCGCGTTCGCCCTGGTGGCCGCAGGTGTGCTCATTCTTCGCTATCGGGAACCGGACCGGCCGCGAGCTTTCCGTGCCCCCGGCGGACCGCTGGCACCCATCGTCACTATTTTCACGTGTATCTTACTGATGGCTGGGCTGCCGATCATGAATTGGATTCGTTTCTTTGTGTGGATGGCGATCGGGCTGGTACTTTATTATTTCTATGGCCGCAAGCACAGCACGCTGCGGCTGGCGAATAAATAGTCAGGAACTTGCAGCATGCAACCACGGGCTTTCCATGATTCACCATGCCGGATGGCGATTCTTCTCGCCTTCGCAACGCTATTCGCGATGTTTCCGCAGCAGGCATGCGCCTGGGGCAACACCGGACACCGGCTGGTCGTGAACAAAGCGATCGATACCTTGCCTCCAGAGCTTCGCCTTTTTTTCGAGGCTAACCGCAGCTTCCTTGTGCAGCACGTCACCGATCCGCTGGACCTCATGAACAGGAATCTGGCGGAACGCCACAATCACTTCATCTTTCTCGACAAGTACGGCAAGTTTCCGTACGACACCCTGCCACGCAGCTACAAGACTGCAGTGACCAAGTACGGCAAGTCCAAGCTCGAAGCCGCCGGACTTCTCCCCTGGCAGGTTGGCGTCTACAGTAAGAACCTTACCGAAGCGATGAAGGACGGCCGCTGGGAAGAAGCCAAACTTGACGCGGCGATTCTCGCGAACTACGTGGCCGAGGCGCGCGATCCCTTCAACACGACGGAAAACCGGGACGGCCACCTGACCGCGCAACCCGGCATAAACGAACGCTTCGGCACTGCGCTTATCGACCGGTATTTTTCTTTTTTCCCTATGCGCCCTAATGACGCCAGTTTCATCAACGACCCCACCGACCATGCCTTTGAAGCATGCCTCAGCTCGCACAGCTGGCTGGAGACGATTCTCCTCGCCGACCGCAACGCCAAGCGCGGCCAGAATTCCTACAACGACGAATACTACGATCGCTTCTACAACCAGTCCGCGGAAATCCTGATCCGGCAGCTCTCCGAAGCCGCTGCCGATATCGGCTCCTACTGGCTAACGGCATGGACCAACGCAGGAAAACCGCAGTTGCCACGCTGATCTGCCGCGCCTGAAGCCGCCTGTGCTACCCGAACGCATCGCTTCTCTTCCCAAAGCCGAGTTGCACTTGCATCTCGAAGGCTCGATGCGGCCGGAAACCGTATGTGCGCTGACAAAGCGTCACGGCGCGGGGGTCCCGCAAGAAGAAGTTCACCGCCGCTATGCTTATGGCAATTTCTCCGAATTCATCGAAGCTTTCAAATGGGTGACTTCGTTTCTGCGGGAACCAGCGGATTACGCCCTGACCGCGCAAGACTTGGCGGAACAACTTCTTAGGCAGAAGGTTGTCTACGCCGAGGTGACTCTTTCCATCGGCGTGATGCTATGGCGAAAGCAGCAGCCCGAAGCCAACTTCGAAGCCGTGTTGCGCGCAACGGAACCTTTTGTTGCACGCGGCCTGCGATTGAACTGGATATTCGACGCGGTGCGGCAGTTCGGGCCAGAAGCGGCCATGGGGGTTGTGGAAGCGGCGCGGCGCTGCGATTCGAACTCGATTGTTGCGTTCGGCATGGGCGGCGATGAACTAAGCATCGCAACGCGAGAATTTCGCCCAGTCTACGAACGCGCGGCCGAATACGGGCTGCACCGGCTGATCCACGCGGGAGAAATCGGCGGCGCGGAGAAAATTCGCGAGGCGATTGAGCTACTCGCCGTGGAACGCATCGGCCATGGCATCGCGGCCATTCATGACCGTTCGCTTATGGACCTTCTCGCAGAACGCCAAATCCCGCTGGAAATTTGTCCGGGAAGCAACCTGCGTACCGGCGCCCTGGCGCGACAATTGTCCCGCGACAATGTCACGGTCGTGGACCACCCACTACCTGCACTTTTCCGCCACGGCATCCCCGTCGTTCTTTCCACAGATGACCCCGCAATGTTTCACACCACCTTGTCGGGAGAGTACGAGAATGCGCTTCGCATGGGGCTGAGCGAAGAGGAACTCGTTCGCCTTATTGATCTGGGGTTCCAGCATGCCTTTCGGGCGGCAATGTTATAATGGCTCCATGAAAGCACACGTCTGGGTGATGCCAAAACGCACCGTACTCGATCCGCAGGGACAAACGATTCAGCACGCTTTGTCCGGCCTCGGCTACGCCGCCGTCACGGACGTCCGCCAGGGCAAGTTCTTCGTCCTCAACCTGGACGGCTGGAGCCGCGAGGAAGCACAGAAGCACCTCGAACGCATTTCAAAAGAAGTCCTGACCAATCCGGTAATCGAAGAATACCGCTTCGAAATCGTCGAGTAGGCGGCTCACCGCATGCAGAATTCGCGACACCGTAACGCACCCCTGCTTGCACTGCACAGTCAACTGGGGTTGCTCTTGCTTCTCGTAGTTCTTGTCCTCCCAGGCGCGGGCTGCAAGGGCAGCACGCACAGCTCGGATCCGCGAATGCGTCCGATTGAGCAATTGCTGGACCAGCATCTCCCCACGGGCACGACTATGAACCGCGTCGCCTTTTTCCTGAATTCCCGCGGGTATGAGCTGGAACCTTCCGCAAAGCCAAACACACTCGTCGCCATCATTCACCACGTGGACACGGAAACCCTGCAGCCAGCCACGGCCCGCGTCACATTTTATTTTGACGCCAGCGAACACTTGACCTCCTATGATCTGGCTCCCGCGCCGGATACAACGCCGCACCCATAAGCTGATTCGCGGCACACCACCCGCTTTTCGCGATCGTGCAACTCCAAGGATGTTAGGCTTCTAGAAGGGCATTTGGGAGAGACCCCGCATGTGCGGAATCGTCGGTTATATCGGGCCAAAAAAAGTTGTTCCGGTGATTATCGAGGGCCTGCGAAAGCTCGAATATCGCGGGTATGACTCTGCCGGAATCGCCGTAGTCACCAAGGCGGGCAAGCTCGAACTCCGCCGAGCGCCGGGCAAGTTGCGAAACCTTGAAGAAGTTATTCAGAAGTCGCCCATCGAGGGGACCTACGGCATCGGTCATACCCGCTGGGCCACTCACGGGCGTCCGACCGAAGAGAACGCGCACCCGCACCGCGATTGCACCGGGCAGCTCGTCGTCGTGCACAACGGCATCATCGAAAACTACCTGGAGCTTAAAGAAAAGCTTCAGAAGGAGGGCCACAACTTCGTGACCGAAACGGACACGGAAGTCGTCGCCCACCTGGTCGAAAAGCACATGAAGGACTTGCCGCTGGAAGAAGCGGTACGCAAATCGCTGAAGGAGTTGCGCGGGATCTATGCCCTGGTTTTCCTGTCCGCCAAGGATCCGCAGAAAATCGTGGCGGCCCGCCTCGGGCCCCCTGCGGTGATTGGTCTCGGCGACGGCGAGTATTTCGTCGCCAGCGATATTCCTGCTTTGCTGCAGCACACGCGACGGATTTTTTTCCTCAACGATGGAGACATTGCGGTACTCACCAAGCGGGGCGTCCGAGTGATGGATCACGATGGCCAGCGCGTTGAGCGCCCCGCGCATCAGGTCACCTGGGACCCCATCATGGCGGAAAAGGGCGGCTACAAGCATTTTATGCAGAAAGAGATTTTCGAGCAGCCTCGCGCCGTCCGCGACACTCTGCTCGGGCGCATCTCGCAGGACACCGGAAAAATCTTCCTTGACGAGATGCAGATTAGCGAGCAGCAGTTTCGCGAATTTCAAAGCGTGCGCATGGTGGCCTGCGGCACGAGCTGGCACGCCGCGCTCGCCGGAAAATTCATGATCGAGCAGTTGGCCCGGCTTCCCGTGGAGGTTGATTACGGCAGCGAATTCCGCTATCGCGACCCCATTCTCGATTCGAAAACGCTCACTGTCTGCATCAGCCAGTCCGGCGAAACCGCGGACACGCTGGCGGCGCAGCGCGAGGCCAAGCTCAAAGGCTCGCCAACCCTGGCCATTTGCAATGTGATGGGGTCGATGATTACTCGCGAAGCCGCCGGCAGCATACTTACCCACGCGGGCCCCGAAATTGGCGTTGCCTCTACGAAGGCCTTCACCTCCCAACTAACCGCTGTCCTGCTCCTGGCCGTGCATTTGGGTAATCTGCGTGGCAAGCTGTCCTCTGCCGCGGCAAAAACTTTACTGCAAGAATTCACCCGCATCCCGCACAAAATGGAAACCATCCTGCAAGCCGACGAAACCGGGTTTTACGAAACGCTCGCCCGGCAGTTTTTCCGGCATACCGATTTTCTCTACCTGGGACGCGGCATTCACTATCCCATCGCACTCGAAGGCGCTCTCAAGCTGAAGGAAATCTCCTACATCCACGCCGAGGGATATCCGGCTGGCGAAATGAAGCACGGTCCAAACGCGCTGATCGACGAAAATCTTCCGGTCGTGGTACTGGCAACACGCAACGACGCCGAGCCCGAGTCCATCACGCGTTACGAAAAAAGTGTCTCGAACATCAAGGAGGTGAAAGCGCGCGACGGCATTATCATCTCCATCGTCACCCAAGGCGACCGCCTCGCCCGCGAAGCCTCGGACCATGTCATTGAGCTGCCACCCGCACCGGAACTGCTCGTGCCGCTACTTGAAATTATTCCCTTGCAGCTTTTGGCGTACCACATCGCGGTCCGCCGCGGGTGCGACGTCGACCAGCCGCGCAACCTGGCAAAATCCGTCACCGTGGAGTGATCCCGCAGTCCACGAAGTAGTGCCGCTTGCCGGCGTCTCTTCAAACAACCCCAAACCACGCCCGGCACGTTCAAGTCAGAGTCACAGAACACCCCGCCAGCAGTTTTCCGTTAGAATGGAGCCATGCCCGGGTTGATGCGCTTTTGGACCGCCCCACTCCTGCTCCTGCTATCCCTTGCACATTCCATAGAAGCGCAAACGCCTGATTCGGGTACCACCGCGCTGCGCGAGATTCACGCGGATGGCATGAAGACTCTCAGCGAACCACAGATCGTCACTCTGAGCGGTCTAACCCCCGGCGCGCAAGTCGGCAAGAAAGACCTGCAAACCGGCGCGGACCAATTGTTGCAGACCGGGCTCTTTGCCAAAGTCAGCTACAACTTTCAGACGCATCCTGACGGTGTCTCAGTTACCTTCCACATTGAAGAAGCACCGCGCATTCCCGTGTACTTCGACAATGTGCCGTGGTTCAGCGACGCCGAGCTCGCGGGTGCCATCCGCACGAAGCTTCCCTTCTTCGACGGCACGCTTCCGGAAGCTGGGAACGTGGTGGAGGAAGCTGCCGCTGCGCTACAGGAATTCTTGACGGCCCATGGGATGAACGTCGCCCTTGAACACCAGGTGCTGGCAAACCCCGTAGCCGATGGTTCGGTACAGGAATTCCACATCGATGGCGCTTCTCTCCAAATTGCACGGATTGAATTCAGCGACCTCGCGCTGGCATCCTCGCGAGTTGTTCAGCAGCACCTCTCGGAGATTGTCGGAAAACCTTACTCGCGCGTGACCATCGATCTGTTTCTGTCCGAACAGATCCGCCCCATTTACCAGCAGCAGGGATATCTGCGCGCCAATCTCGGGCCCCCGGAAGTACGGCTCACGAGCAACCCCAACCAGAAACTTCCCGGCCAGATCCCCGTCTTTGTGCCTGTTGCGGCGGGGCCGTTGTTTCGCTGGAAAAGCGCTGAATGGAAAGGCAACTCGGTTCTGAACTCCTATGCGTTAACGGAGATGATCGGCATTAAGCCCGGTGATCCCGCCGACGGTGTGGCCATCGAAGGCGCCTGGGACCGCATTCGCGAGGAGTACGCCCGCCGCGGATACCTCGAAGCCAAAGTGGACCCGGTGGTAGCGTATGACGACCAGGCCCATGGCGTCTCTTATGCGGTCGCCGTTCAAGAAGGAGTGCAGTATCACTACAACGCCATGGTCGTTACCGGCATGTCTCTTGCCGGCGAACGCCTGATTCGCGAGGCCTGGCGCATGAAGCCCGGCGACATATTCGACAAGACGCAGTTCGAACAATTTCTGACCACGCTGCAGTTGCACCGGGAGGCAATCTTCAAGGAACTGCCGGCTCATTACGAAGAAGTCGGCCATTGGCTGCAAACCGATCCCCAGAGGGGCGCCGTCGACGTCCTGCTTGATTTTAAGTAGACGCAATTCTCTTTTGTGGCGCAGCCGATGCTGGCACTGCCAACCCTTTAGTCAACCTTTGAGACATGCCACCGATAGAGCACAACCGGAAGTGCGGGATGCTAACGAGGCCATGGCCACTCTGCGCTATACTCAATTTTGAGATGAAGCCACTGATTCACATTCGAACCAGCGAGAAACCCTCCCTCTCCGCCGTGGAAAAGGAACAGGTTCTTTTCTCGGCGCTGGCCGCGCTTCCTTCCGTCATCGTCGCGTTCTCCGGCGGCGCGGATTCCGCCTATCTGGCCTGGGCTGCGCATCACGCACTGGGCAACCGCTCCTTGTCCGTAACCGCGCTATCGCCCAGTTATTCCGCTTACGACCGCGAGCAAGCAGAAAACTTCGTCCACGCACTGCACCTTTCCCACGAATTTATCGCAACCCTTGAAATGGAGAATCCGGCCTACCGTGCCAACGCCCCCGATCGTTGTTATTTTTGCAAGGATGAGCTCTTCTCCGCGCTGGACAACATGGCCCGGCAGCGTGGCATCGCCGCAGTCGCCTATGGCGTGAACGCCGACGATACCCTTGATTTTCGCCCCGGGCACCGTGCCGCGATCGAACATCGCGTCCTGGCGCCTCTGCTTGACGCGAATCTTTGCAAGGAGGAGATTCGCCATCTTTCGCGACGCGCCGGCCTCCCGACATGGGACCGGCCGGCTTCCGCGTGTCTCGCTTCGCGTCTTCCTTATGGCACTACCGTGACGCCTGAACTCCTTGCACTGGTCGAACGCGGCGAAGCCGCTCTGCGTGAGCTTGGTTTCCGCCAATTTCGCGTTCGTCTGCATGAAAACCTGGCCCGCGTGGAGCTCGCTCCGGAAGAATTGCCGCGCGCCATGTCTCTGGAAATGGCTTCAGCCATCTCCAAGCGCCTGAAGGCCGCCGGATTCACCTACGTTACGCTGGATCTGGAAGGCTATCGCCAAGGCTCACTGAACGAAACCCTGTCCCGGGCGACAGGAACATAATCCACGGTTTCTGCGTATTTGATGGTAGGAGGCCCGGAAAACCAGTGGCCATGAATCGAGGCATGATGCTGCGAAACGCACACATCGCACTTTGCGCCATTTTGGTGGCTGCCTTCTTCGCTGGTTCGAGTTACGCGCGAGTCCCCTCTTCCGATGAAAGTTTTGAGCGTACTCTGAGTGTGTCCGGGCCGATACGCCTGGAGCTCTCGGGCGGTTCCGGCAATGTCCAGATCAAGACCGGGGCCGATGGCAAGGTGCGCATCCACGGCGACGTAAAACCTTCCTGGTCGCTTTTTGGTGACGCCCGGAAGCGCGTTGCTGAGATCGTGGCAAATCCTCCCATCGAGCAAAGAGGCAATACCATTCGCATCGGGAAGGACGGGATACGCACCAGGAATTTGGAGATTTCCTACATCGTGGAAGTGCCCCATGACACCGAGGTCAGCGCTTCCGTAGCTTCCGGATCGCTGTTCGTCGGCGGCGTTCGCGGCCCCGTGAAGGCGGAGTCCGCCTCTGGGTCGGTCCGGGCTGAAAAGATTGATCGTGATGCTCAGATTTCTTCCGCCAGCGGATCAGTGGATGCCTCTGATATTGGCGATTTTCTGCGAGTGTCCGACTCCTCCGGCAATGTCACGGTTTCAAACGTAAAAGGAGATATTCGCATCAGCACTGCTTCGGGTGACATCCGGGTGAGCAAGCTCGGCGGCCGTGTGGATGCCAGTACCGCGAGTGGTTCCATCGAAATCCTGGGAGCCACCAGCGAGACCAAGGCGCACACCGTTTCCGGACACATTACCGTGCAAGGCGATACCGGGAAGAGCGGCTATTGGGAGTTGAAGAGTGTTTCCGGCAACGTGGACCTGACGGTGCCGCACAGTGCAGCCTTTTATTTTTCCGCGGATTCCAGCTCGGGAACAATTCGCACGGATATTCCGATCATCATTGAGGAACAAGGCAAACATTCCCTGCGCGCGCGTCTCGGCAACGGTGGCGGGCGTGTGGAAGCTCACAGCGTCTCGGGAGAAATTCGCGTTCACGCCGCATCCTAACAGACTGCTGAAAAACTCCCATTCGAAGGCCTGCAATATCTCCACGAAGCGTCTACAATTGGAGCGATGAAAGCTTCACGCAACTTTTCCAAGGCGGCTTTCTTTTCGCGCCTCGTTCTGCTGTCACTGCTGTCCAGCAGCCCCTCTTCCTCGCAAGAACAGAGCAAACAACCCGCGCCATCTCCTCAAGCTAAGCCCTCACCCTCCAAAAAAACTCCACAAACCAGCCAACTTGCGGAGGAGGAAGAACTCCAGCAAGCCTTCACCGCCGCTGGAAATGATCGAGGGGAGCTGGTACGCGCCCTGGAAGAATTCCTCAAAAAGTATCCCGAAGCGAGCCAACGCCCGCAAATCTACCGCGCACTTGTCGAGGCCGAGCTTCAACTGCAAGACATCTCGCGCGCCGCAGGCTACGCGGAACGCATCGTTGCGCTGACGCCCGACGATATTCCTATCACCCTGCTGGCCATACAACTCCTGGAGCGCGCTGGAGACCAGGCCGCCTTGCGCCGGGCGGTTAATTACTCCACGCGCGTTCTTGATGCCGTGAATCGTACTTCCGCGGATCAGCGCTCGCCCCGTGTCTCCGCGGAACAATGGGAGCTCGAGAAAAAAAGCGACCTTGCGAACACTTACTTCCTCCGCGGTGATCTCTATCTGAAATTGAAGGACTATGCCGCCGCCAAAAAGGATCTGCAGACCAGTTACCAAACTCTGCCGACCGCGGGAGCAGCGCAAAGACTGGGGGAGGCCGCTGAGCTTCAAAACGATTTGAACTCGGCGGTACAAGAGTATTCCCGGGCCTTCGCACTCGCCGAAGGAAAGAACGGTAACGTCAGCCGTGCGGAAATTCGCAAAAAGCTAGGTAATGTTTGGCGGCTCGCCCGCGGTTCCAATGATGGCTTGGGCGAGTATTTGCTTCGTACCTACGATGAAGTCTTGCAGGCCTCGATCCCGGCAAAACCACAAAAAAATGCGGATGCTCACGAAACCGCGGATTTCATGCTCAGGAAAGCTCCGGAAGGCGCGCCTTTCCCGTTGAAAGACACTAGGGGAAAAGTTCTGGTCGTAAATTTCTGGGCCACCTGGTGCGGTCCCTGCCGCGCCATGGAGCCTCACTTCGAGCGAGTGGCAGCTGAGTTTCAGGGTTCACGAGATGTTTTGTTTCTCTCCGCAAACTGTGACGAAGACGAGACGCTCGTTCCCGCCTATCTTGAAAAAGAAAAACTCCGCACCACGGTGGTCTTCGCCGACGGGCTCGACCGCCTCCTTGCGGTTGGCTCTTTTCCCACGATCGTTATTCTCGACCGCTCCGGAAAAATCGCTTACCGCGCGGAAGGCTTCGATCCCGACAGCGTGGAAAAAGATCTTGAGGACGCCGTCAATCACGCCGTTGCTCCGGCGAAAGATTCCAGCAGCGCAAAACATTCCAACCCCTAGGAATTCACGGCGGATGACGAGGCAACTTCTCCGAAGACTTCGCGCGCCGCGAGGATGGTATTGATGTGGATACGCACGGTGTCTTCCACGCGCCGCGCATAGCCACCGGCAAGCGTGCTGGCCACCGGAATTCCGCGGCGCCGTGCCTCCTCGAACACCTGGCGATCGCGCTGCTTCAATCCTTCTTTCGTTAACGCTAGTCCGCCCAGCTGGTCCTCGCAGAAAGGGTCTGCCCCGCCGATATAGAACAAAATATCCGGCTTGAATTCATCCAGCGCTTTCTGCACGGCAGGGATCAGCGCGCGCAGATATTCTTCATCATCGGCGCGGTCCAGCATATTCAGGTCCAGGCTGGAAGGCGGCTTGTCGGCTGGATAATTATTCTCCTGATGAATCGAGAGAGTGAATACGGAAGAATCGTCTCGGAAGATCGCGGCAGTGCCATTGCCATGGTGGACGTCGGTATCCACGACCATGGCTTTGCGAATGGCGCCATCCGCCTGCATTCGGCGAATCGCCACGGCTACATCATGAATCGCGCAGAATCCCTCGCCATGCCCCGGGTAGGCGTGGTGAAACCCACCGCCCAAATTCGCGCCGAAACCGTCGCGCAAGGCGCACTGCCCAGCCAGAATGGTCCCTCCCGCCGCGAGCCAAAAGGCTTCGACCAACTCCGGTGAATAAGGCACTTCGAGCTTCATCTCATCGCTGGCGGTCAGCGTTCCGGTCTTGAGCTTCCGCACCCAGCCGGCTGTGTGCACCCGAAGAATATCCTCATCGCTCGCGGCCGCCGGCCGAAGAAAATCGGCTCGCTCAGCAATGCCTTCCCGGATCAATTGCTCGGCGATTAAACGGAATTTTTGAGAAGGAAAAACGTGGGCGCCGAGGTTCAGGTCGTAACGCTCGTGGTAGACCAGCTTAAACGGCAGCATGACGCCAGGCGCGCCTAATTCTCGCGTTCCAGGATGAAGTCCGGCAGTGTCAACAGCGCGCGCGAATATTCGGAATCGCCGCGGCCTTCGATGCAGGTCTTGGCACGGCGCGCATAGTCGTGGGCCAGCGTCCGCGTGCGATCCAGCGCGCCCGATTCACGCACCAGCGCCACAATCGTTTCCCGGCTCACGGAATGAAATTCTTTCTCTTCCAGTACGCGCGCGATAAGACTTCGTGCTTCGCGATGCCCATTCTCCATCGCATATATCAGCGGCAGCGTGACTTTCCCTTCCTTCAAATCACTCAACACCGGCTTCCCAAGCTGCTCCGCGGAAGCCGTAAAGTCCAGGAGATCGTCCACAAGCTGAAACGCCAAGCCTGCGTAACGCCCATATTCGGCTAGCGCCTGTTCGTCCTTGCCTTCCAGCCCGCCCAGCACCGCGCCCAGACGCGCGCATCCACTAAACAAGCACGCCGTTTTGTTCGTGGCTAGCCGTAGCGCATCCTCCTCGCTCACATCAATGCGGCCGATCCGGGCGAGCTGCAAAAGCTCGCCTTCCACCATCTTCTGCGTGAGATCGATCAGTACGTCCAGAATCCGGAAGTTGCGCTCTTCCAGAGCCATCTGGAACGATTGCATGTACAGCCAGTCGCCAGCCAAAACACTGCGATGATTTCCCCAGCGCGAATTCGCGGAAGGGCGCCCGCGGCGAGTGTCCGCGCTGTCAATCACGTCATCGTGAATCAATGTGGCGCTGTGCAACAGCTCGACGACCGCCGCCAGGCGAATCGCCCCATCGCTCCGTTGGCCGGCGGCATGTGCGTTGCACAGCAGCAGCAGCGCGGGGCGCAGGCGTTTTCCGCCACCGCCCAGAAGATAAGTGGTAATTTCGGAAACCGGCTCGAAGGCGGCAGCGCTCTGCCGCGCGAGCTCCAGCTCAACGAGCACAAGGTCGTCGCGTACGAGGTCAAATATTTCCTTTGCCGTGAGCAGTGCGATGGCCTTCCTCCTGGCCTTCATCTACCTCAACTGGTGATCGCCTGGCGATCAGCTTCAAAGGGTCTAAACGGCCATGGGCACATCCGGCCGGGCAAGCTTGAAAAATCGCCGAAAATTCTCCGCAGTGGCGGCCGCGAACTCCTCTGGCATCAAGTTTCTCACATTCGCAAGGCACTTCGCTACTTCGCCCACATAAGCCGGCTCGTTGCGCTTGCCGCGATACGCTTGCGGCGCAAGATACGGCGAATCCGTTTCAATGAGGATGCGGTCGAGCGGCAATTCACGCGCGATGTCACGAATGCTCTGCGCTTTTGGATAGGTGCAGTTGCCTGCAAAGGAGACGAGAAAACCCATGTCCAGGCCGCGCCTGGCATCCTCGAGCGTGCTGCTGTAGCAGTGCAAGATGCCGCCGAGTCCCGTCGAACCCCAGTTCTCTTCCAAAACTGTCATGCAGTCTGCCCAGGCGTCGCGGCAGTGGATGATGATGGGCAGCTTGGCTGCGCGCGCCAGCGCCATCTGCTCGCAAAAGACGCGCTGCTGCACTTCACGCGGTGAGTCGTCGTGATAGTAATCGAGGCCGATCTCGCCCCACGCGATCACCTTCGGATGCTTTGCCAGCGCCACCAATTGCTCGAGATGCTGAGGCGTCACTTCTTTCGATTCCGTCGGGTGGATGCCGATGCTCGCGTAAATCCATTCGTGCTTCTCTGCGTACGGCAACGCCGCATCCAGCTTCTCCGGCCCCGGGCCTGTCCCAATCGCCAAAAGCGCGGTCACTCCCGCCGTGCGCGCCCGCTCCAGCATTGCCTCGCGGTCCTCCGCGAACTGCGGAAAGTCGATGTGCGCGTGCGAGTCGATGAGTTCCATTGGATGGAAGCGCCGCCGTGCGGCAACCGTAGGGGCGCGATATATCGTGCCCCTACTTCAATCTGGCGCCTACTTCCACTTCCTCGGTGAATCCCGCAAGCACCGGCCGCCCCTCGGGCCCCACGGATGCCGCGATGATCATCCCGTTCGATTCAACGCCGCGCAGTTTGCGAGGCGCAAGATTCACGACCACCGCAACTTTGCGTCCGACCAGCGCCTCCGGCTCGTAATACTGCGCAATCCCCGCGCATATCTGGCGAATCTCCGTGCCAATGTCCACGGTAAGTTTCAGCAGTCTATCCGCGCCCACAATCCGCTCGGCCGTCTTGATTTGGCCCACGCGCATTTCGACTTTGGTGAAGTCCTCGATGCCAATCTTCTCCACCACAGCCGGAGCAGCCGCGGCCCCGGTGGTAGCGCCAGTCGCGACACCCGCCGGTGCGCTTGCAGGTGTACTAGCCGCCGGCGCGGGATTCTTCAGTTCATTTTCCATTGCTTCAATCCTTTCCATCGCTTCTGTTTTTTCCACACGCGGGAATAACGTCTGAGATTTCCCGAGCTGCGTGCCGGGCGCGAGCTGTCCCCAGCGCAGTGAGTCCAATTCATGCGCTCCCACGTGGCCGCTCTGTCCTAGCAGTGCCCACACCTTCGCCGTGCTCTCTGGCAACACCGGATGCGCCAGCGCCGTGACAATGCGCAGCAATTCCGCGGTCGTCCACAAAATCGCGCCCCGGCGCTGCTGGTCCGCCTCCGAAGCGCCCAGCGCCCATGGCTGCTCGGAGGTTAGATACTTGTCGGCAGCCGCAATCAGTGACCAGATTATTTCCAGCGCGCGCGAAAATTCAAATCTGTCGTAGTGTTCAAAAACTTCCGGGATCGCAGCCTGCGCTGCTTGAGCGATCGCGTGGTCCTGTGGCTGCAGCGCACCCGCATTAGGTATCTTCCCCGCGCAGTTCTTCTCGATCATTGCCGCCGTGCGGCTGGCAAGATTCCCCAGCCCGTTGGCAAGATCACTGTTGTAGCGTGCAATCAGCGCCTCACGGCTGAAGCTGCCGTCTCCGCCAAAAACAATTTCGCGCAGCAGGAAGTAACGCAGCGCATCCACGCCAAGAACTCCCACAATTGGTTGCGCGGACTGAATATTGCCGCGCGATTTGGACATCTTCTCGTCCTGAAAAAGCAGATGCCCGTGCGCAAATATCTTCTTCGGCAGCTCCAGACCCGCGGCCATCAGAAATGCAGGCCAGTATACAGCGTGGAAACGAATGATCTCCTTGCCGACAAGATGCACGTCGGCGGGCCAGTAGCGATTGAATTCGTCTTTCTTGATCGGGTAGCCGATGGCCGTGATGTAGTTCGTCAACGCATCGGACCAAACGTAAAAAACGTGCTTCTCATCGCCGGGCCACGGAATGCCCCATTTGAGAGTGGTGCGGCTGATGGACAGGTCGCGCAGCCCGCCCTTCACAAATGAGATGACCTCATTGCGCCGCGTTTCCGGCTGGATGAACTCCGGATGCTGCTCGTAGTAATTCAGCAGCGGCTTCTCGAACTTGGAAAGCTTGAAGTAGTAGTTCTCTTCCTTCACGCGCTCGGTCGGGCGCCCGCATTCCGGGCAAATGGCGCCCGGCTTCGTGTCTTCTATGTACGCTTCGTCGTGGACGCAGTAATTGCCCTCGTAATGGCCTTTCTCGATGTAACCGTTGTTCTGAATCTCGCGAAAGAGGTGCTGCACCGCGTGCGCGTGCCGCGTTTCCGTTGTTCGAATGAACCGGTCGACGCGCAGACCAAGTTCTTTCCAGAGATCGCGGTATTCCGCGACCACGCGATCCACAAATTCGATGGGCGATTCGTTGTTCCTGGCCGCCGATCGTTCCACCTTCTGGCCGTGCTCGTCGGTTCCCGTCAGGAACAGTACGTCGTAGCCGCGCATCTGCTTGTATCGCGCGATGGCGTCCGCCGCGATCGTCGTATACGTGTGGCCGAGGTGCGGCCGCGCGTTCACGTAGTAAATCGGCGTAGTGATGTAATACTTGGGCTTCTCTTCTGGCATCCTCAGTTATTCTTTCCCGAACCCGCATAATTGCTAAGCGCCTCGCTGATCACCCGCTGCAGCGGCACATTCTTCTCAAGAGCTAACTTGCGGCAATCTTCAAACTCCGGCGCGACGTGCAGGATCCGTCCGTTCACCCGCGAAATCTTCAGCCGCACATCGCCGAAGCTTGTCGTCACGTTCACCCATTCGCGCGGTAAGGTGCGCCGCTGCGCGCGGTACGTGCGCACGCCGAACGTTGTCGTCTCCGCAAAAATCAGCGACATCAGTGCATTCGCATCCTGGGGCTTGCATAATACCGTCAGCAGCGTCCCCGGGCGGTTCTTCTTCATCTGCACCGGCGTGGTGTAAACATCCAGCGCGCTCGCGGCCAAAGCCTTCTCCAGAAAATATCCGTAGATCTGCGGGTTCATGTCATCCAGGTTCGCCTCAATCACCGCGATCTCCTCGTCAAAGCCAGCAACCGTTTTCTCGGCGGCTTCGCCGATCATAATGCGAACGACATTCGGCTGGCCCTCAAGGTCGGCTGTTCCTGCGCCATAGCCAATCGCAGAAACGGTCATCGCTGGTTGCGGGCCAAACGAATCACAAAGTGTCGCAACAATCGCCGCGCCCGTCGGCGTCACCAGTTCCCGCTGCACCCCGCTCGAATACGTCGGTTTGCCTTGCAACAGGTTCGCGGTCGCCGGGGCTGGCACCGGCAGGACGCCGTGCGCCATTTTCACCGTGCCGCCACCCACATTCAGCGGCGAACAAGCAAAGCGCTCAATCCCCAGGGCGTGAAATCCAATGCAAGCACCCACGATGTCTACGATCGCATCCACCGCGCCAACTTCATGAAAATGTATCTTTTCCAGAGGCACGTCGTGCACGTGCGCTTCGGCTTCGCCGAGTTTAGTGAAAATGTTCGCTGCGCGTTCCCGCACCAGCGGCGCAAGCTGCGACTTCCCCAGTATTTCCAGAATCGTGCTCAGGGAACGATGCTTCTGTTGATCCTCGGTCTTAACGCGAACGCACGTCGCGGCCATCCCATTCTTCCAAACCTTTTCCGCCGCCAGTTCCCAGCCGCTCACCTGCAAACCTCGCAACTCCTCGCGCAACAACGCAATATCGCACCCGGCGTCCACCAGCGCGCCCAGCGTCATGTCTCCGCTAATTCCGCTAAAACAATCAAAATAAGCAAGTTTCATACACTTCATCCGCGTACTAACTGTTGTGGCCGGTCTTCTTGCCCTGAGTTTCGAAGGGTAGACCAGTGTCTTTCGGCCGTATTTCCGAGACACTGTCGTTCACCAATTTTCGCAACGCGCCCGGTGAACGTAAATCGATACTATCGGCGCACTCCATGCCTGTCAAACTGCTCGCCATCTCCGGCCTTTGGTGGCATAGCTACTCCCTTGTCCTGTTTACCCCGATCTGCGAGGGGAGCGGAGTCGCGGGGTGGCTGTGCTCCCCGCTCCGCTTTTTGTAGCGCTGGCGTCTCGCCGGCGCGTTCACGTAGTTGTCTCTTTGCCTTTCTCATGAATTGTCGCTTGGTTTATGTACCGGCCGCGGACCGTTTACCCCGACCCCTGGAGGGGTCGCCGCCGCTTTTCGATTCTGTAGCGCCGGCCTTCCCAGGCCGGCATCTTTATCCTTTTCCTTTTCCTTTTCCTTTTCCTTTTCCTTTCGCTTTTGTTTTCGCTTTTGTTTTTGTAGACGCCGGACTTCAGTCCGGCGTTTCTTCGTCTTGTATCGACCGGCCGGGTGGCCCGTGCGTGGCGAGTTGAGAGTGTCTGGGTGCCCCACACGCCGAAGTTGCGTGTGGGGATTGTGATTTTAGACTTCTCCACGCTTTTCCACAACTCATTCGAACGGTTACTCACCAATAAATATAATCTATTGACATCTCCGCCTATACGTGCTATCATGCCTCGTGACGTCTCGATTTCTCCGCTCTCACCCCGTTTACCCTGAGCCTTGTCCGCGAAGGGCCGTTTACTCTCTTTCTCTCCCTTCCCATCCACTCCCATCGTCCCTCAACGCAACGCTCTCTAACCCCTTTCCCTTCTATCCGCTGCACACCGTTGCCGTCACAACGAGGGGGTATACCCCTCCACTTCACACTACGAGGTCCCCATCATGTCCCCATCAACCACTAATTCCATCGCTTCCAATTACTTACCCCAATGCTCGCGTCACACAAAGCAGGGCACACGCTGCCGCCTCCCTGCACTCGATGCCAACCGCGGCCTCTGCTTCCGCCACGTCGGCCTCCAAGCCCACGAAGCCGACTCCGGCGACCTTTCCGCCGATCTTCTCGCTGAACTCGACAACCTCCAATCCGCCGAGCAGGTCAACCTCTTCCTCTCCAGACTCCTCGAGGTCCTCACGAAAAACCGCATCTCCACCAAACGCGCCGCCGTGCTTACTTACATCTGCTCTCAACTCCTGCGCAGCATGTCCGCGATTGATCGTGAACTCAAAACGGACGATGACAGCCCCCAAATTATCATCGACATACCCCGCCCCAGCCGCGAACCTGTGGACCCGGCACACGCCACCTGACTCGCGCCGTTCTTTGACCCAGTTCCCCAACTTCCCTATACTTGCGAGCTTACCTAGCTTCGAGATGCTCACTGAGGATCCGTGTACCACACGCTGACAAACCGGCTGCGCGAAACCCTTGTGCGGCACATCCAGGAAAAGTACGGTGTTGCGCTCGCCGTCGCGCTGGAACGCCCGCCCAAGATCGAAATGGGCGAAGCTGCCTCCCCGGTCTGTTTCGAGCTTGCCAAGCGGCTAAAAAAAGCGCCGCGCGCGATCGCCCAGGAAATTGCCAACTCGCTCCCCAAGATCGAAGGCGTGGCCCGCTTGGAAGTCGCCGGCGGCGGCTACCTCAATGCCTTCTTCGACCGCGCCGCGTTCTGGAGCGCCGCTGCCACCGAAAGCAAAGCCACGGCCGAGCCGCGCGCCGGAAAGATTCAGGGGGCCCGGGGGTTTGTACTTGCAAACCCCCGAAAAATAATAGTCGAGCACACCAGCATCAATCCCAACAAAGCCGCGCACATCGGCCATGTGCGCAACGCCGTCCTCGGCGATACCTTCGCGCGAATCCTGACGCACGCGGGAAACCACGTCCAGGTGCAAAACTACATTGACAATACCGGAGTGCAAGTCGCCGACGTGGTCATCGGCTTTCTACAGATGGATCAGCGCACCCTCGTCAGTATCAAGCACCTGGCCATGGAGCCGAAGTTCGACCACTACTGTTGGGATCTCTACGCCAAGGCCACGCATTTTTTTGAGGAGGACAAGCCGCGCGCCGCAACCCTGCGCGGCGAAACCTTGCGCGCCATCGAAGAAGGCCGCGGCGAAGCGGCGGAAGCCGGCCAAGTCGTCGCTGACGCCATCGTTGCCTGCCACCTGCGCACCATGGCCCGCCTGGGAATTTTCTACCAGTTGCTCGCGCGGGAAAGCGAAATCCTGCACCTCCATTTCTGGGATACCGCGTTTGAGAAGTTAAAACAATCCGGAGCGATACAGCTTTCCACCACGGGGAAAATGGCGGGTTGCTGGATCATGCCGTGGAAAAAGGAAGGTAGCGAAGTTAAGCAAGTTAAGGAAGTTAAGAATATCCAGGACGTAAAGGAAGTAAAGGAGAGGACTCCGGAAGAAGAGGACGAGAATTCGCAGGACAAAATCATTGTCCGCTCGAATGGGACGGTAACCTACGTCGGCAAGGACATTGCCTATCAACTTTGGAAGTTTGGCTTGCTCGGCAAGGATTTTCATTACGCCAAATGGCCGACACCGCCGCAGGCGGCATTTGAAAAAG
>JBGOTL010000033.1:0-31103 GCA_041476465.1 Candidatus Acidiferrum sp.
AAATTAGGGCGGGGGGCCGATCTACAAAACAGGCTCACGGAGTTCGCACTCCCGGCCTTGGGACCGCTCGGCCTCCCTGCCAGAGCAACTTGCCTCTTCAGCAAGCCTCACTCTAAAACCAAGATACAAGGGACCGCCTTCCTAGGCGGTCCGCCCTTGTAGCGCCGTGGCTTTTTTACCCCGGCCCTGGCGGGGCCCCCGGTTTGTGGGGGTCCCGACGGTTCATGTCGGGAAGCCCGGCATCTTGGGTTGTTGCCCTTTTTCCCACCCCTCCATCCCCACAAAAAAGCGGCCCCGACTTTGTCGGGGCCGCTTAGGACATGCGGTAATTCCTCGCTCCCGGCTCAGAATCTGAACTTCAGACCAAGCTGGATGTTTCGCGATCCACCCGTGCCTATCACCGGGTTGGCCGCTACTGTGTCCGGAGTGCCGGGAACCTGGCCGAAACTCCCCGGAGAACTCAAGTCGTTATTGAACGCATTGACCAGCAGGCTTCCCGGTATGCCCAGGTTCGGGTGGTTGAGTACATTGAAGAACTCGCCGCGGAGCTGCGCGTTTACCCGTTCCCCGAGACGTATATTCTTAACCAGCGAGAAGTCCCAGTCTCGGAAATTAGGCCCGCGGAAAATATTGCGTCCCATGTTGCCGAAACCAAAGCAGTTGGTCGATCCGAGCGGATGGCAGTTGCCTGGTGAGTCAACCGGGTCGGCCGGGTTGGCGAAGAAACTGCTAATGGGATACAGCGCGTTAAGGGTGAAGCCCGGGATATCGCTGATCTTCACGCCTGGCTTGAGGTCCCAGCGATCGGCAAACTCGCCTGTCTTGCTTGCATCATTGCCAAAGTCAAACGCTGTCCAGGGCAAACCCCCTTGCACAACAATGATGGAGTTGACCGTCCAGCCTTCCATCAACTGCCCGAAGCCCTTTCTCCCCGGGATGTCATAGGTCGTGGACAAGGTGAAGCGGTTGCGGACATCCAAGTCGCTGTTCCCGCGCTCCAGGTCTGGGCGGAAGCTGTTTTGCGGTTGCGGCGCGCGATTGAGCGACGCATCGTCAATCGAATGGGACCACGTGTACCCAAGCACATAGTTGAAGCCGTGCCAGGTGCGCTGTGTCAGGCTCACCTGCAATCCGTGATAGATCGAAGTGTAATTGTTCTCCATGAAGTTGATGTAGCGCAAGTACGGGAAATTCGCAGCAAATGGACGATGCGCATTATCTTCGCAATTGCCGCACGCAGCCTCAGCCACCGAGGTCGGATCCAGTTGGTTGATGTCCCGCACGCTATAAAGCTGGACCCCGCGGTTTCCTACGTAGCCGACCTGCAGCGACAGCGAACTGGTGAGCGCCTGCTGGATGTTCAGGTTCCAGCTGATGGCGTACGGTGTTCGCAAGTTGCGTGCCACGCCGAGAATGTCGCAAGGGGACGATGGAGAGCAGGAGGCCGTCTGTGGGAATACCGGCGTTGATCCAGTGTTCCAGTTCGGAAGGACACTGGGGGAGGCGGCCACGATCGTACCACCTGTGATTGCCGCCCCCGGAGTTGCCGTCGGTATCACGTTAATGCCCGTAGTTGAACCATTCTCTACACCGTTTTGCCCAATAAACGCAGCAAAATGCGGTATTTCGTAGATGATAGAGCCGCCAGCACGTACGACGGTCTTGGCATTGCCGTGAGGATCCCAGGCGATGCCCAGGCGCGGGCCAAAATTCCTATAGCCAACATTGTAGGGAGAACCGATATTCACGCCGACCTGTTGAAGAACGAGCTTGGTCGGATCGAAGTTTCCAAGCAGGTTGTGACTTTCCTTCAGCGCGCCGCTGAAGTCCCATCGCAAGCCGGCATTTACCGTCAAGTGCTGACTCACCCGCCAATCGTCCTGGAAAAACGCGCCGAAAGAAACCATGCTGACGTGCCGCTCGGAGTTGCCGACAAAAATCTGTCCCGAGCTCGGTACTCCACTCAGAAAATCTTCCAGGCTGCCGAAACTAGCCAGACCCTTGCCCTCGCGGTCTCTGATGTTGTCGCTCGAGCCGCGGCGGGACTCCGTCCCGAAGCGCAAAGCGTGGCGTCCCATCGTGTAGGACATGCTGTCGGAAAACACATAAGTTTGGTCCGGGATGGTTTCTAGTGGCCAGCCCTTGTTGCCGCCGAGCGTCGGAGCGCTTGAACTCCCAAACCCCGTAATGATGATCGTGGGCATCCCCAGGTTGGGAGCGGAAACACCGGAATTGATTCCGTACGTTGCCAACGGGTCTTTCGCGTTATCAACCGTCAAAATCGTCTGCCAGAACCGGTTGTAGCCAAATTTAAGTTCGTTGACAAAATTGGGACTCACGATCCAGTTGTAGTTCGCGCCAAACACCTGCACGCGAATCTTGGACTGCGATCGCCAGGCCGCCTGCCGCACCGGGATGTCCTGCTCCTGCTGCAGGCTGTCTCCTAGAAAGTACCGTCCAGCGATCATGTGGTGCTCGTTGAAATGGTGGTCCACCTTAACGACCACGTTATCGCCTCGGTTCTGATTGGGGAATCCGGTGGCAAGATTTGTGCTAGTCGTGTTGTTCACGGGGAATAGGCCGGGGTACGGACCGTTGCCAGTGAACGCACCGCAACCAATGAGATTGGCGCTGAGCGGGTTCAGCACGTTGTCGTTTACTCCCACGCCAGCGCAGGTGAATGTCGGTGCGCCTGCTCCGGGCTGCGCCATGAGGTCCGTGAGAGCATCAGGGATGCTGTTGGCAGGGTCTCCGCCGAGTGTACCGGTTGCCGGCGTAGGAATGAGATTCGAGTTGGCGACAAGTGCTCGCACCGCTTCATACGCGCCGAATATAAACGTCTTGTTCTTGATGATCGGGCCGCCCAGGCTGGCGCCGTACTGGTGCTGCCGCACCGCCTTCTGCGGCGAGGGCGCTCCATTGGCATCGATCGCCGGGTTGAAAAAATTACGCGCGTCAAACCAGTTGTTGCGCTCGAAGCCGTATACCGTGCCGTGCAGATTATTGGTGCCGGACTTGATGCCCAGATTGATGATAGCGCCGGGCTTCCAGCCATATTCCGCCGGGGGATTTTCGACCGTATTGAACTCCTGAATCGCGTCGATCGGCAGGATCGATCCGGGCGTGCCCTGCACCCCTTCTGTATTGATCATTTGCACGCCGTAATACGGATCGTTGTTATCCGCGCCGTCAAAAATGAAATTGTTGTCTTCGGGGCGATTGCCGTTCGAGCTGATGGAAAGAAATCCGCCGCCGGGCCCGCGCTGCACACCGGGCCGCAGGGTCACCAGGTTTTGGTAATCCCGGCCATTCAGGGGCAAATCGTTGATGGACTTGTTGGCAAAGGAGCCACCCAGCGAGTCGTTGGAGGTCTCTACCAGGGGAACATCTTCCGTAACCTGCACCGTCTGCTGAACATCGCCGGGCTGTAAAGTAAAATCAATGCGCGCGTCCTTGCCCACTTCCAAGCGAATCCCGGTCCTTTGCGTCTTTTTGAATCCGGTGGCTTGGACGGTAACCATGTAAAGGCCGGCCTGCAGGTTCGGAGCGACGAATTCACCCGCGTCGTTGCTCTCCAAATTGCGCGAAATGGAAGTGTCCACATTCGTGATCTGCACCTTCGCGCCAACCACCGACGCGCCGGAAGCATCCGTCACCGAGCCAAGGATGCGCCCTTCAGCGCTTTGCGCCTCCGCCACCCCACGGCAGAAAAGCAGCACGCCCAGGCAAGCCAAAGCCAGAACACACAGGGTATGTATAGACCTGTTCATAAAAAGCTCCTTGCTAGATTTCGATTTCATGTTTTCCCCCAGAAAAATGATTATCCGGCGCCTCCCCCGAGAAACGCCTAAGGAAACTGTCTAATTTTCGTACCGCTACACTACTAACCCTAGCGCCGGGCCGTCAAGCACCTCCGCCGCACCTGTGCCCAGTCTTCCTCTTCTTTCTCCGCTCCTGTAGCGCCGGGCTTTCCCCCGGTTTGTGGGGGTCCCGACGGTTTATGTCGGGAAGCCCGGCATCTCCGGCTCCTGTAGCCGCCGGACTTCAGTCCGGCGTTTCTTTTTTCTGTCATCCCGAACGAACGTGAGGGATCTGCTTCTCGTTCCTCATCCCATTGATTTGTGTAGCAGCCCCGGCCGCACAGTTCGTGCGGGTCCCGTCTATGATCAATTCTTCCCAACTAGAACCTCCAAAGCGCTCGCCGATTCGCGCCTTTCCGCACGTCGGCGAATCCTGTACAGTGGAAGGTTACAACCCCGCTCGGGTTCTCCACCATCCACCCGCAGCTCACAACCATGGCACAAAAGCTTCCATCGCTGGTCATTGTCGGCCGCCCCAACGTGGGCAAATCCACCCTGTTCAACCGTTTGACCGGCACTCGCCGCTCCATCGTCACCAACGAACCGGGCATCACCCGCGACCGCATCTATGGCAAAGCGGAATGGCGCGGCCGCGCGATTGAAATCGTGGATACCGGCGGCATTGTTCCCGACGATAAAGCGCTGATTCCCCAGGAAATCCTGCGCCAGGCGCGCGTCGCGTTTGAGAACGCAGCACTCCTCGTTCTCGTCGTGGATAGCCAGGCTGGGCTCACTCCTCTCGATCAGGAGCTCGCGCAACTCTTGCGGCGCACTGGAAAACCCTTCGTGGTCGCCGTGAATAAGATTGACGCGGCCTCGCAGGTAGTGAATGCCGCCGCATTTCATCGTCTCGGCGTGCCTGTGTTTCCCATTGCCGCCGAGCATGGTACCGGCGTCGACGACCTGCTGGACGCCGCGCTGGCGCAAGTCAGCGTCGCGCATCCCGAAGAAGAGGAAAAGCAGCCCGACGCCGTCGAGGTCGCCATCATTGGGCGGCCCAACGTGGGCAAGTCCACGCTGCTGAATCGCATGGTCGGCGAAGATCGCTCCATCGTTTCGCCCATTCCGGGCACCACGATGGACAACGTGGATACGGAAATAGTGCGCGACGGACGCACCTATCGCTTCGTTGATACCGCGGGCATCCGCCGCAAGGGCAAGACCACGCTGGTCGCGGAAAAATTGAGCGTCGTCATGGCCCGCCGGGGGCTCGAGCGCTGCGACGTCGCGTTGCTCGTTGTGGATGGCGAGCAGGGCGTCACCCAGGGCGACGCGCAGATCGCCAGCTACGCGGAAGAGTCTGGCCGCTCCGTCATCATCGTTATCAATAAGTGGGATCTCGCGCTGGAAGCCGCGAGGAAAGCTTCCGCGCGCGACGCCGCCACCGCCAAGGGCAAATCGCGGCGCACACCCGGCGAAACACACACATTTCGCGATACCGACGCCAGCAGACTTCTTTTCGATTACGAAAAACTGATTCGCGGAAAATTGAAATTTCTGAGTTACGCGCCGATCGTTTTTCTCTCCGCGAAAACCGGCGATCGCGCCAATAAACTTTTTCCGCTGATCGATCAGTCCTTTGCCGCGCGCAACCGGCGCATCGCCACCCCGGAACTCAATCGCTGGCTGAAGGAAGAGGTGGACCTGCAGCGCGGCACCACGCCCAAAGCGCGGCCCGTGCGGATCTATTACATCACCCAGGCGAAAGTTGCGCCGCCCACTTTCCTCATGTTCACGAACCAGAGGAAACCGCTGCACTTCAGCTACGAGCGTTTCCTGGAGAATCAGATCCGCGCAAAGTTTGACTTCATCGGCACGCCCATCCGCTTCATTCAGCGCCTCCGCAAGCGCGACAAAAAAGCCCAGGACGCCGCCGAATGACCGCGTCTCCCGCAGGCTTCGCCGCAAGCCCCTATAGGATTCTTCCGGAAACTGTTACGATAGCCGCGTCCCCATCCCGACAGGACTGCACCATGCCGAGCACCGCCACCGCTTCGCAAACTTCCACTGAGCTGGAACTCTATCGTATTGGTGAAGTCAGTCGCTTGACGGATTTGAAGCCCTTCGTGTTGCGCTACTGGGAGACGGAGTTCCCCATGCTGGAGCCCGTGAAAAGTGCCAGTGGTCATCGGTTGTATCGCCAGCAAGACGTCGATATGGTCCTGAAAATCAAGCGACTGCTCTACGACGAAGGCTTCACAATTGCCGGTGCGCGGCGTCACCTGCAAGAACTGGGGCAGACTGGAAGAGATGAATTCGCAGGTGGCGGCGTGCCTTCTGGTGACGATACGAAACAGCTGCTCAGCCGCAAAATGCTGCTGGATTTGCGCGATTCGCTGCGCAGTTTCTTGACGCTCCTCGAACGCAGGTGATAGCCTTGAAGCTCTAGGCTGGACCGCAAAACGGTTGCTGCTCTTGGCGACCTAAAGGCGGTCATTGTTTCTGACGACCGCGAAGTCGAAGATCCCGGCTTTGCCGGGGCGGTCATCGTTCATGGCGACCGCGCAGCGAGCGTCACTTTTGGCGACCGCGAAGCGGTCGACGCATCGGTCGGGACGTAGCGAAGCCTGGTATCGCGCACCCTTGGGGTGGGTGAGGTCGCTGGTTCGAATCCAGTCGTCCCGACCATTTCTTTCTCCGGAAACGCGTTTGCGGCCGCCATGCCCCGCTGGATGAACTCGCGCTGTTTCGGATTACTGTAAGATATCCGCAAGATGCCACATATACTATTAACCAACGATGATGGGATACAAGCCGAAGGGCTGCGCGTGCTTGCCGAGGCGCTGGGAGATTTCGCCACGGTGAGCATTGTGGCGCCCAGCCGGGAGCAGAGCGGGGCGGCGCAATCCTTGACCCTGCGGCAGCCGATCATCTGTCACCCGGTGGCGGAGCGGCAGTGGGCGGTGGATGGGACGCCCGCGGATTGCGTGATTGTGGCTTTGCACAAACTTTTGCCGGCGCAGCCCGACCTGGTGATCTCGGGGATCAATCATGGCGCGAATCTGGGCGAGAACGTTTATTACTCGGGGACCGTGGGAGCGGCGCGGGAGGCGGCGCTGCATCATATTCCGGCGCTGGCGATGTCGCTTTGCTCAAAAAAATCAAAAGTGAAATTTGAACACGCGGCACGCATCGCGCGCGCGACCGCGGAATTGATGCTGAAGGAAGGCCTGCCGGATCAGGTACTGCTGAACGTGAATGTACCGGAACCGTGGGCAGGCGGCGTGCAATTCACGCGGCAATCCAAGAAGATTACGCGGAATCAGCTGAGCGAGGGGAAAGACCCGCGCGGGCGGACGTATTACTGGCTGTCCGAACAGAAGATTGATAAGGACGTGGCGCCCGACAGCGATTATGCGGCGATTTTTTCTGGTGCGGTTTCCATCACACCCTTACACTTGGATCCGACGCACACGGATTCACTGAATCACCTTTCGCACTGGGCCGGGCCGCTCGCCGCCGCCTTCCGAGGTTAGCACCTCAGCCGCTGTGGCTCAGAACTTGAAGCGCAGGGCAAATTGCTTGGAAGGCCTCGTATGATCTTGTGCGCGGAGCTGGGGGGCAGATCACCGGGTGGTGTAAGCGGTATTGAAGGTCGAGGAATGCTGCACCGCGCCGCTCGCCACCATGGGTTGATTCGGGTGCGTGTAGACGTCGTACTCATAAAACGTCTTGGCCACGGGCGAGCCGGTAGAAGGTCCTGCGTAGGTCAAGACGCTAGTGGGCCGATCGACGATGTTTAGGTTGGCGTAAGTCGAGTTGCTCTCGTGCAGATAAGTGTAATGGGTGGTTCGGATCAGGGTTCCGCTAAAGTCAAACTCGCGCTTCTCGCGCGGATTCATACGTGTGGCTACGTAAGTGCCGTTTGGGAGGATCGGGGCAGTCGGCGGCGCAGACGGCACGGTGTATGACAGGGTGTTGTCGTAATCCGTCTCAACTTTGCTTGCTTGCCCGTTGTCTAGCGTGGTCGTTTCGCGGATGACGCGCAGATTGGCGACATAGTACGGCCCCACTTCGCCGGTCCAGTCTTTCTGCACCGTGCGGACTACGCTTCCGCTTGCATCCGTGTACGTAATGAGCGTTTCAACTCTCCCCGAACTCGATAAACTGCCGATTGTGAAAGCCGAGAGAGCATGCGATTCCGAAGTGCCGTCAGGATTTGTGACTCCTCCCCCACCTACACCGATGGAGTAGGTCCATTGCGAGGTCTGAGATCCAACCTGCACGGTACGAGTGGCCACTTGTCTTCTGATATTCCAACTAACATTGACATGTCGTGTGGTGCCCGGCGGCGGGGGCTGCGGCCTGTTGAAGTCTGCGTAGGTATAGGTTATCGAGGCGCCAGTGGGCAGGGTGATTCCTAAGAGCTCGAGGGCGGCATTGTTCTGCCAGCTGAATTGATAGGACTTGCCAGTGGGGAGCGTCAATCTGATGGGCCGCACGTCGGCGAGTGTGTATTCGGAGCAAGGGTAAATGCCGTGCGGAACCAAGTGGCACATATTGGTTAGAACATCAAATGCGCCCCAGGTGAGTTGATAAGTTTGAGGGGTGCCGTTGGAATCTTTGAATGTCCAGGTTGTGTACTGTGCGTGTCCAAGGGTGACTCCAAGCGGGGTGGTAAGGGAAACCGTAGGTCCGTTGGTAGCGGTTACGCCATTGGTGCCTATGGGCGAAATTGGATTCCCGTTTGAATCGGCCAGCGTTCCCAGGGGAAACTGAGTGCCATCCTTCAGGTAAATAATGTTGTTTGGCAAATCCCAGAAGATCCCAGAACCGTCCAGAGCTGGAGCTTTGACGAGTTGCCCGCCACAAAAAGGTCCACCCGGGCCGCTGTTTGACACTTGGAGCGGGAAGGGATGGGAGGTCCCGTCGGGATCAGTCACAGTGTAGCCCGCCCTGTATGTGGGATTGGGTGGCGGTCCCTGAGGACAGCTTACTTGGTTGACGTTGAAAGTACTCGACCAGCGGGCAGGATTTGTCAAGCGAAAGCCCGCGTCTTCGAGTTGAATTGAAGCAAGCGGTAGAATCCGGTAGATGCCGTTGTTTGGATCCATGGGCAGGGGATTTGGGAACCACTCTCCTTGCCACGCTGGCGTGTCGTAGATATAACGCCAGGTGAAATTCTTACCATTTCTCATCGGCAAGCTCAGGATTGGGATTTGAACGTGAAGGTTTCCGTTCTGGAGAAGAACGCTATCGAAGTCGCTTCCGTGGAAACTTCCAAACGGAGGTAGACCCGTTAGAGTGCTGTCATCCGTATACTGGGCGCGGGCCGAAACTGGCCAGAGACAGAGGACAGTGAGAAGAGTGAGGGAAAGAATGCGACCGATTCGCATGAAGCCTCCGGTTGTGTCTCCACGGGACCGTTTGGGCGTAACCGGAGAGCGTGTGGAAAAAAGTTCGAGCAAGATTGCGAGACAATATCAATAACGTTAAACACTGTCAAGGTATGTTGCGGAACTTTAATGGGTGAGATTCGCGCGAGGCAGCGCTGCAAAATGCGATACGATGGCCGGCGACAATTCACATGAAGACAGCTAACAAGACATACGACGTGGCAGTGATTGGCGCGGGGGTGTTTGGGGCGTGGACGGCGTGGCACCTGGCGAAGCGCGATCAAAAAGTCCTGCTCGTGGATGCCTATGGTCCGGCGCACTCGCGCGCGAGTTCCGGAGGTGAATCCCGCATCATGCGGATGAGTTACGGCGCGGATGAGCTGTACACGCGATGGGCGCAGCGCTCGCTGGGACAGTGGAAAGAGCTATTCCAGGCGACCCGGCAACCGCTCTTTCATGAAACGGGCGTGCTATGGCTGGCAGGCGAGGACGATTCGCGGCTGCGCCAATCGATGAAGACGCTAGCGCGTTGCAATGTGGCCTTCGAAACGATGGACCGCGGCGCTCTGGAGAAGCGCTTCCCCCAAATGGGCTTCGCGGAGATCAAGACCGGCCTCCTGGAACCACACAGCGGCTCCTTGATGGCGCGAAAGGCCGTAGCCTGCGTGGTAGAAGATGCGCTGAAACACGGCGCAGAGTATCGCCTGGCGCAAGTTGCCGTGCCAGAGGGTTCCGGCCAGATCGATTCGGTGACCACTTCGCAAGGCGAGCGCATCGTGGCCGGCCAATTTGTTTTTGCTTGCGGTGCGTGGCTTGGCAAAGTCTTTCCGGAAATACTTGGCAGACGGATTTTCCCAAGCCGCCAGGAAGTATTCTTCCTTGGCGTTCCCGGCGGCGATGCGCGATTTGCTCCACCCCAGTTGCCGACATGGCTGTTCCAGGAAGACGAAGTGTATGGAATGCCGGATCTTGAAAGCCGCGGGCTGAAGATCGCGCGCGACCATCACGGAGAGCAGGTTGATCCCGATACCGAGTCGCGCGTGGTCTCCACGGAAGGCGCGGAATGGGCGAGGCAATACGTGGCGCGGCGATTCCCTGCTCTACGCAATGCGCCCATAGTGGAGACACGTGTGTGCCAGTATGAAAACAGTTCGAATGGCGATTTTCTGATTGACCGGCACCCGAAAATGGAAAATGTCTGGTTTGCGGGCGGTGGTTCCGGGCACGGCTTCAAGCACGGGCCGGCCTTGGGTGAATACATGACCAGGCAACTGCTTGATAAAGCTGCAATCGAACATCGGTTTTCGCTGGCGACCAAAGCGACAGTCCAGCATCGCGCGGTGTACTAGGAATTGAGGTTACGCTTTGCGTGTACGCCGGCGGGGAGAAGCTGGGGCAGCGCTGTGGCTTGCCCGCCGCGCTTTTTCCGCATAGAGATTTTGGTCCGCTTCGGAAAGCAGCCTTTCGATTCGTTCTCCATCTCCGCGATAGATGGAAATTCCGATGCTTGCCGACAGCGCCGGCTTCTCCGGATCGCCGGCCAGACCTTCGCGAATGCGGTCCGCAACGCGGCGCGCCTCTTCCGCCTCGGTCTCCGGCAGTACGAGAGCGAATTCATCACCGCCATAACGCGCCGCGGTATCGACGGAACGGCAGGTGATCCGCAAAATGTTGGCCACGCGACACAGCGCGCGGCTGCCCACAAGGTGGCCGTGGGTGTCGTTGATTTTTTTCAAACCATCGAGATCGAGGAGCAAAACGGAAAATAGACGCCCGCTGCGGTTGGTGCGCTCGGTCTCGCTTTCGAGCACATCCAGAAGGCGGCGATAATTCGCCAGGCCGGTGAGCGGATCACTAACAGCAAGGTGGCGCACCTGTTCGAAAAGCCGCGCGTTATCCAGCAGTGCTCCACCGAGGACGATGGTGTAACTGGTGACCGTGAGCGCTTGAGCAAACACGAAGGGGGCGTCGAGCAGGCGTTCGGATTGGCAGGCCGCGAGCTGGGCCGCGAGATTCAACCACGCCGCAAAATAAATGCTGCGGTCAAAGGCGGAAGCTTCCACGAGCAGACGGCGCCGATACCAGACCAGCGCGATGAGGAAGATTACGCCGGGCAAAAGCTGTTGCGGACTGGGAAGGAAGGCCCCGGGGTGCCGCGAGACTTCTGGCGGCAAGCGTCGCAGGGCTGCAGTCGTCAGATACGTCATTCCAACGACGGTGAGCAGTGCGCCGGCGATTTCACTGCGCGGATGCCGCGAGCGCGGCAGAAAGTGTTCTACAAGCAAAGCGACAACAAGAAGAAGCGCCAGGACGATTCGGCTAACCCACCACGCAACCGACGCCCATAGAATTCGCGCAGGGGTCTCCTGCCAGAACTGAAAGAAAAGCACACTGGATGCGGTAAGAATGGCGCCGGAAAGAAGAAAGCCCGCACCGAGGATCAGGGAAATGCGGTCTTGCGTTCCCTGGAAACGAACGAAGGTAACGGCGGCGAAGACAAAAGCCAGAAGGCCGGTGGTGACCTGAAGGTAGCCCTGCAAAATAGGATCGGGCTGGATAGAAACTTGCCGCATCCAGGTGGCGACGAGGAAAACGACCAAAAATCCAGCGACGTGGGGCAGAACAAGTGTCGCCTGACTCTGATCCTTGCCGCTTGTAGTTTCGCCCATGGTTCTATCCTCGGATTGTGGGCCTTGCCTACCTAATTAGACTGCTGTGCAACCTCCCGCGTTGCCGGAAAATCGCCCCGGGAACGAACTAAAAGGTACAGTCTTGGGGAATGCTCGCACCTGTCCGGAAGTACGGGGGCGCGTAAGCAGCTCCCGTCAACGGGGCTGGGGGCCACAAAATTAGTCTTGCGCAACGGACCGTTTTCCAGCAAAATACGTGTATTGAACCGATTCAATGAAAACAGGAGAGCCCGCCTCAGAATTCCCTGCCGGTGGTCTGTGAGGTCCAGGACCGTGGACAACTCCTGGCCGCGGTGGAGGCATATCGTTCTTTTACTTTCGAAAGGATTATCAATTTGCCCGTGAAGAACCGCACTCGAAATTTGCCCCGCCGCAAAGCCCCTGGGCATCGTCGCAAACGGCAGGCATCGCCGGCTCGCGGCCAGCATACCTTGCGCGAGATCTTTTCCCAGCCAGTGATCTGGAAAGAAACCACGCGCCAGCTCCAGGCAGCCGGAACCCTCAGCCATCTGACAGAGATTTTCTCTCCGCGCAGCCCCTGGCTATTCGTCGGTTGTGGCTCCAGTTACTACCTCTCGAAGCTCATCGCCAGTCTTTGGACGAAACATTTCCATATCGCCGCGACGAGCGTGCCGGCTTCGGAACTTCTCTTCGCTCCGGAAGAGACGCTCCGCCGGACAGGTGCGGCACAGGTCGTTCTGATCTCACGCTCGGGAGAGACAACCGAGGTTCTTCGCGCGGGGGAGCTTCTTCAATCCCATGAATCGATTGCCACGCTGGGCGTGACTTGCAATTCGAACAGCCCACTGGAAAAACTAGGTACGCAAACGCTCAAGCTGACCTGGGCTGACGAAAAGAGTACGGTGATGACCGGTTCATTCACGGCCATATTACTCGCCTTCCAACGGCTGGGGCTCGCGTTCATCGGTGACCATCATCTTTCTGGGGCATTGGACCGCCTGCCGGCAAAAGGCCAGGCATGGCTGGACGCGAATGCTGGTAAAATTCAGCGGTTCGCTGCGAAGCGGCGCTTTGCCGATTATGTTTTCCTTGGTCAGGGGCCGCACTACTGGTTGGCCCAGGAGGCAGCGCTAAAAATCACAGAGATGTCTTCCTCCTACGCACAGGCATATCACACGCTGGAATTCCGGCACGGGCCCCGCTCGATCGCCAGCCGTGACACGCTGATTACTTTTTTGCTGTCTGATTCTTCAGCGGGGGAAGAGAGTCTTTTGGTAGGCGAGTTGCAAGAGCTCGGCGCGGCCACTTGCGTCATTACCAACCGCGCGACACCGGCCCTGCGGAAATGCAGCGATCTTTTGATCGAACTTGGTATGGACGAGCCGGAGTTTGCACGATACGCTGTCACTGCGATTCCTGCGCATCTGCTGGGGACGTCCGTAGGCCTGCGCAAGGGCCTGAACCCCGACGCGCCAAAGAATCTGACGCGCTCGGTGGTTCTGGGATCAAACGGCAGCAAGTGAAGGCCAAAAGGAGCGGTGCTTGAGCAACGAAGCCACCACCAGCCAGCCACGTCTGCGGCGAACACTTACACTGTGGGATTTAATCTTATACGGCGTCATCGTGATTCAACCGGTGGCGCCGATGTCGGCGTTCGGAGTTCTCAGCAACCGGGGGCACGGTCATGTCGTCACCGCGATTCTGATTGCTATGGTAGCCATGCTGTTCACGGGGATTAGCTATGGGCGCATGGCGCGGGCGTATCCGAGCGCGGGATCCGCTTTCACTTACGTCGCGCAAGAGATCAACCCGGCCGTAGGTTACGTCACCGGATGGAGCATGGTCATGGATTACATGCTCAACCCGCTGATCTGCACGATCTGGTGCGCAGAACAATCACATGAGTTCGCGCCAGGTATCCCGATTTGGGGCTGGAAAATTTTCTTCGCGCTTGTATTTACGCTGCTGAATATCCAAGGGATTAAGACTTCGGCACGCGTAAACAGCGTGATGGCCGCGGGTATGAGTGCAGTGATTATCGTGGTTTTCGTCACCGCCATTCGCTACATCTTCGGGCAACCGCATAGCGATCCCCTCTACTTCACGCGGCCATTTTACGATCCGCAGACGTTTACCTACGGAAATCTTTTTGGATGCACGTCCATCGCGGTTTTGACTTATATCGGATTTGACGGTATTTCCACGCTCTCCGAAGAGGCGGAAAACCCGCGCCGGAACATCATGGTAGCGACGGTGCTGACCTGTGTGGTGATCGGCTTGCTTTCCGCCGCGGAAGTATATGTTGCGCAGTTGGTGTGGCCAGCCTCGCAGGCGTTTCCCAATGAGGATACGGCGTATGTATTTGCTGCGGCGCGCACCTGGGCTCCGCTTTTTGGGATCGTCGGGCTCACGCTGGTCGTGGCAAATTTTGGATCAGGACTGGGAGCGCAGATTGGCGCGGCCCGTCTGCTCTTTGGTATGGGGAGAAGCAACGCCCTGCCAAAATCCTTTTTCGGCGCCATCGACGCAAAGCACCACGTCCCACGAAACAATGTCATGTTTGTCGGAGCCATTGCTCTCGTGGGATCCTTTCTGCTTACTTACAATCTTGGCCTCAACATGCTCAATTTCGGTGCGCTCATTGCTTTCATGGGAGTAAACGCCGCCGCGTTTCTTCGTTACTACTGGCGGGCGGAGCAGAAGAAATTTTGGAATTTAATCATCCCGGCCTTCGGTTTTATCATTTGTCTCCTGCTATGGGCAAACCTGAGCCGCCAAGCGATGAAACTCGGCGGCATCTGGATGGTGGCGGGGATAGCCTTCGGCGTCTGGAAAACGAACTGGTTCCGCAAGCCCCTCTCCTTCGAGGTTCCGCCGGAGGAGTAAACCGGCGACCGGTCAGCCCATTGCATTTGCACCGGGTATCGCTGGATGATGTAGCGCACCAGAGGCGCTCATCGTGAAGCGATCCGGAGAAAAGAATCTTGCGGTAACCATGCGGGATGTCGCGAAGGCCAGCGGCTTCTCTCCTGCTACCGTATCTGTGGTCCTGAATAACGCGCCACTCGCCCGTTACATTGCTGCCGCGACAAAAAAACGCATCGAGGAAACCGCCAAGCGGCTGGGTTACCGTCCGAATGCCATGGCGCAGTTCCTGCGGAGCAAGCGCAGCCACACCATTGGCGTGATGTTGTTTGACGTCACCGATCCCTTTTGCACGCCCATTCTGCGCGGCATTGAGAACGCTCTCTACCAAGTAAGTTTCCTGCCGCTTTTTACCGACGCTCACAACCAGCGAAATCGTTTCGAACGCTACCTCGAGATGCTTCTGGAACGGCATGTCGAAGGGCTGATTGTTGTCGCGAACTGGCTATTCGTTGATATTCAGGTGCTCGCGGACGTAAGCAAACGGGAAATTCCGGCGGCTACCATCGGTTGGGAGCTTCCGGGGGACACCGTGAGTTCAGTGATGGTGGATAACGAAGCGGGGGCACGACTGGCGCTAGAGCATCTCTATCAGCTGGGCCATCGGAAGATTGCATTCATCCGCGGCCCGAAGACGTTGATTGACAGCGCTCCCAGGTGGCGCGGCATCCAGAAATTTGCGCAGGCCTCGGGGCTGGAGATTGATCCTCATCTGGTGCTGGAGTTGCCGGAATCGTTTGATCCGAACGCTAGCTTCGAGAGTGGTTACCGATTGACTGAGGAATTGCTGCAGCGAAAGAGAAAATTCACGGCGCTGATGGCGTTTGATGATTTGACGGCGCTAGGCGCCATTCGCGCGTTGACCAAGGCGGGAGTAGACGTTCCTGCGCAGTGCTCGGTGACGGGTTTTGACGATGTGGCGCTCTCCGCGCTTTCCGTGCCTTCGTTGACGACAGTGCGACAGCCGCTGGAAGCCATGGGAAGCGCCGCTGTCAACATCGTGATGGAAGGAATCAACGCCGGACGGGAGAAACGTGAGTATTCGACTACCCACCAAAAAGCGAATCCTGAGCTGGTTATTCGTGATTCAACCCGGGCGATTTGAGAAGGAACCGAAAAACAGAAGAGCCGGACGGTGAGTTCCCCTGACTGCGGCAAATCGTGAACGCTTTGCCCGCCGTTCCAGTAATTAGTATAGCGGCAGAGGTTTCCCCTACTGCAAGGTTTCCGGTATCACATTGAATCCGTCAACCGCGAGCACGGGCTTTGCTCCGCCGAGGTCACTCTTGCGAACGCGCACGGTGATTTCGCGCTTCTCTCCCGGCAATAGGGAGAGGTAGTTATCGTCCCAGAAGGCCGGCAGAACTTCCGTGGCATCTCGGCCCTTCAGGAGACGCAGGCGCACGAGATAGGCGAGTCCGGTGCCGGAGTTTTCGAGCGTGACGAGCGCGGTGGTCTCACTGCCGGTATCGTGAAGTTTCATCGTAGCCTTCAAACTGGCTTTCGGCAGATCCTGAAGCGCGGTGAAGTCAGCATAAGAGGTGAGCGGCGTGTAAAACCATTCCGTCTTGTCAAAGTCGAGCACATCCGGCTTCGTCGAGAGCCAGTAGAAATTTCTGCTGAGGAGTTCCCCGGCGGCCGAGAAGAGTTGAAGGTTGAGAAAGTAAGCCGAGTTGGCGAGGGAAGGATCTGGAATCGCAAACGACTTCGCGACGCCATCGGCGGAGACCTCCACGCTGGCTTCGCGCGAGAATAGCTCCTTCATCGACGTGTCGTAAGCTTTGGCAACAAGCTTCAACCCCTTGAGCGGTTCCTGCTTGTTGTTGACGATCGCGACGCTGCGGTCATCGTAGGAAAACTGCACGTGGACCATCTCCAGCGCTTTCTTTGAGCCGAAGTATCCGCCTGCCGGCCGCAAATCGTAGTCATATAAATGCCAGATCAATCCGGGCCACGCGTTGTTCAGCATCCACTGGATGATGCCCGTGGACTTGTACTTGTTGCGGCCATACGCTTCGAACATGGCGCGCTGGCCTTCGTAGGTCATGGCCTGCGACTTCCAGGCAAAGTCCGCCGCATCCTTCGCCTTGCCGTAACGCCCTTCCAGAGCGCCCGTAAAAACATTGATGTTCTTAAATTTGCCTCCGCCGGAGTGAAAATCCCAAACTTCATTAATGGGCCAGAGTTTGTCAGGCGGAAATATCGATTTCAGTTCTTCAAGAGGCGGCACGGCGGGTCCGGGGCTGGTTTCCGTGTTGAAGCCATGGGCCCCGCCAGCTTTGGTATCCAGCAGCCAGTAATTCGGCGAGACATATTCATACGGACCGGACATTTTTACGCCGGACTCTCCGGTCACTTCGGTTTTTTTTGCGGTGGCGGAAGAAATCACGGGCTTCGGCCAGCTTACTTGCTTTTCCACGTCGAGATACGCTTGCTCGCGTTCGGGCGGGGGCGGATTGTCACTGCCGTTCAGCCAGACGAGCAGGCTGGGATGATTCCGGAGCCGCAGCAACTGGTCGCGAAGCGATTCCAGCGAGACCCGGCGATGCTCGTCCCCCCACTTGGCCCATTTCTCCCAGGCATCACAGCAACACCATCCGGCCATAAGGAGAATGCCGTCGCGATCGGCGCGTTCCATGAAGGATTCGTCTTCAAGCTTTCCTTCCAGGCGGATGGTGTTGAGGCCCATTTCCTTGACGTAGCGGAATTCGGTTTCGCGGCGCGATTCGTCCACACGGAGCATCATATCCGGCGTCCAGCCCCCGCCACGAACGAGAACTGGTTTGCCGTTTACTTTCAGAAGCCGGCTACCCTCCGGGGTCAACTCTGAATCCATCTGGACGATACCGAAGGAGATGGATTGCGTGTCGGATATGTCATGGTGATTGCCAACAAATTCCAGAGAGAGTTTGTGCAGGTAGGGTTCGCCCATCTGATAAGGCCACCACAGCCGCGGATTCTGGACCTGCAATGCCGCGGAGTTTTCCGGAGTGATGGTGACTTCGCGTTTTTCGCCGGCTGCGAGTTCCACATTTTGCGAGAATTCGACCGGCGCCGTTGCCCCCGTAATTTTTCCACGCAACGTGCCCTTGACGGGCATGTTTGAACTATTCTGCAGCTCGGCGCGCACCGTGAGATGCGCTTTGTCGGTAGCGGGCAGATCAAGTTTGCTATCAACAAAGGCGTGACGCAGAGCGACCGGACCGCTGGCGGAAAGTACGACCTCTTGCCACAACCCCATGTCCTTATCGGGAGGCGCTGGGTTCCAATCGACGAAGGTAATGCCCAGATCGCCGGCCTGGGGCGCGGAAACGGCGACCGCGACAACATTATTTCCGCCCGGATGGACGAACTGTGTCACATCGAATTCATAGCGACGAAATGCGCCGACGACCTGGTCCGAAGCAGCGATTTTCTTGCCGTTCACCCAGATATCCGCGCGGTAGTTGATGCCGCGAAACGCAAGCCACACAGTTTTTCCCTGGTAGTGTTTCGGGACCTCGAACTCTTTGCGATACCACCAAGGCACGGCGTACGGGCTGCTTTCCGGCATTTCCTGGTTGGAAAATTCCGAGCCGATCTTATATTCGACTCCCGGGACGGAGCGCAGGTTCATTCCGAAGTAAGGATCTTTGTAAGCACCGTTTTCCACGAGCACCGCAAAAACCGTCTTCGGCGCGGAAGTCTTGTACCACCCAGACACGTCAAATCCATGGACCGAGACCTGCTCACCCTCGCCTTTCACCTTTGCCGAAGACTGCACCGTCCAGCCATCGCGCAGCGTGATTTCGCTGCGGGCTGCCACGGAGAGATCAGCCTTAGTCGCGCCAACCGCTGCAGGGAGCGATACACCGGCGACGAATAACGCGGCAAGCAGCGAGGCGCGCAAAGTACCAATCTTCATTTTCTGCAGAACCAACACTTCAGGGATTAACAAGAAACCCTCCTCAATTACAAACCAGATTTGTTTGCGCTCCTAACCTCAATGGAAGATCGCACCTAGAAAATCGATGATCAGGCGCGCCGCGATCTGTCCGGTGCGGCCGCTGGGGTCGCGCAGCGGATTCACTTCCACCACATCAAAAGCGACGATCTTGCCTTTGGCGGGGAGCGACATCAGCAGTTGATCGATGTCTTCAAAGCGCAGGCCGCCAGGTTCGTAGGTGCCCGTGCCGGGCGTGATGCTGGGATCCATCACGTCGACGTCGAGCGTGACATAAATGTAGCCCGCTTTGGGAATCTGCGCGATGGCCCACTCGAGTCCTTTGCGGCGGATGGCTTCGGTTGTGATGACCTGCGTGCCGAGTTTTCGGGCGTTTTCGCTAGCCTCGGTGTCGTTAGCCAGTCCGCGCATGCCAATCTGCACGATTTTCTTCACGTTGGGCAGCGTAGCGGAGCGGCGGATGGGAGACGAATGATCGATGTTGCCGGGATAGCTTGTCCAAGTGTCGAGGTGCGCGTCGAAGTGCACGATCATGATCGACGGCACATCTTCAAGCGCGCGAACCACGGGAAACGTAATGCTATGATCGCCACCGATGATGACCGGGAAAACTTTCTGTGCGCGAATCTTTTTCACTGCGGCGGTGACATTATCGTTGGTCAGCGCGGGAACCGTGGGCGCAACTTCCACGTCGCCGCAATCCGCCCAGCGCTTCCCTTTCAAGACATAGGTGTCGCTGTCAAAATAGTAGAAGCCGGTCTTGAGGTCCGCCTGTTTGTAATCCTGTGAGCCTTCGCGAATGTCGCGTGGTCCATAGCGCTCGCCCGGCCATCCCCAAGTGCCTTCATCGAAAGGGACGCCGAGGATGGCGATATCCGCTTGCATATTTTCGCAGCGCGGAATGTACGGTGCGCCGACAAACGTTCTCACTCCGGCGAAAGTTTGCAGGCCGCTAACGGGCTCCTGCGCCTGGAGGCTCTGTCCGCAGAGGAGCGCCGCCCACCCCGCACAAAATACAGAGTTAAATCGTTTCATTAGCGTTCCTTCGACTCCGTATGGAGCAGAAAGGCGTAGTTTAGACCTTTGTAGATAAAATACACAAGGGCAAGAGAAAAAAAGGGGCGCGGGTTTGCAGCCCGCGCCCCAAGCGGTTCTCCGTCTGTGATCGTCTATTGACTGGCGGGGAGGAAGACTTCGGATGGAGCCATGAGTTCGACACCGGGAAGTTCGGTGCCTACTCGAATGCGATCGAAGCGCCCCTTCTTGCCGCCACTGGCTGGAAACGTCAGCAAGTATTGGTTAGAAAGATGACCTTGTATTTCGTCGAAGTAGGGCTTGAAAGCTACCGGCGCCCTCACACCCAGGAAGTAGGATTCCGCGCCGGTCTCATCGGAGAGCTGGCTCAAATTGGACTGCGCATTGGATATGCGGAAGAATCCCCGGCTGGTGTGGCCAGCCCCAGGGTAGTAGATGGTCCAAATGTTGATATTCCCTTTTTGAGCGAGCTCCATCGTGGAATCGAGATCCGGGCTCGTAGGGCCGAAATTTCCCCGGAAGTAATCGATCCCCGAAGAAATGAGGATGATCGACCGGCGATCTCCAGAGGACGGCCAGCGCTTGATTAAGTCCTGCATCGCCAGGTATGGACTGGAGAACGCTCCTTGCCCGCCCACGGGGAGGCGCAGGGCTTTCGCGGCCAGGGCATGGTCGGTAGTGAAGTCTTGAGCGATCATTGCCGCGCCATTGCGCGCGTAGGCCACGGCGATGGAAGTGGTTGCAGGCTGCGCGTTCATAAATGCTTTCAGGTCGCCCCAATTTATCGCAGCGGCGCTATCAATGGAGTCATCGATAAGAACCGCGAGGTAGAGGGTCTCTCCGCGCTTCCAGTCCGCAACTTGCAATCGTTCCTTGGCTTGATAGACCTGCACATCGTCCTTTGTAATAGTGGGCGGCGTTTTGCCTTTTTTGCCGACTGCGGTCACCGTCATGGTTACCGTGCCGGTAGTAGCAGCGAATTGCGCGGCCGGCAGTTCGAGTGGCATAAGGGCGCCAATCAGCAGGAACAGGCCGCCAATTCTCAGTGTCGTCTTCATGGAATTCTCCTTCTGGTAGTTAGATGCGATTCCGTCAGACTAAGCACATACCTCAACCGAAAAAAGCCGTCAGTGACTGCCGATACAGCCAGATGTTCGAGCTGCCACGGCCGCAGAGCATTCGCCCGTGTGACTCCCGGCCGAGTAACCAGTTCCGCATGTCCAGCATGGCTGAACGCCGCCCAAATCGCGTGCTTGCGTTACTCTTCGTGGCATGGAATCGGCCACCACTCTTGCTCCGGGCGAGCGTACGCGCAATGTTTGGATCTATAACCCATGGCTGGATCTGCTGGCCGGATGCGGGGCGTGGTCAGCGCCATTGCTGCTATTGACGGCCTATTCTGGAAGATCCAATGACCACGCATGGTCGTTTGCCTTCTATGCCCTCGCAATTTTATTCAACTATCCGCACTTTATGGCCACGGTGTATCGCGCCTACCACTCGTATGATGAATTTGCGAAATATCGCATCTTCACGGTGCACATGGCACTGCTCCTGGCGTTGACCGGAATCTTCACGCATCTCTGGTACCCGTTGTTGCCGTGGGTCTTCACGCTGTACATCTGCTGGAGCCCCTGGCATTACACCGGACAAAACTTCGGCTTGCTGATGATGTTTGCCCGGCGCGCGGGGCTCGCGCCGACCAGCGCCGAGCGCCGCGCGCTGCATCTCTCCTTCATCGCTTCATTCTTGTTGCTGATGCTGAGTTTTCATACCGGCTCCTCAAATGACGTGCTGATTTTGTCTCTGGGGCTGCCTGCAAGATTCACGCTGCCTGCTCGCGAGGCACTGGCGTTTTTCTTTGTTGCGGCCAGCGGCTGGGCGCTGGTCTCCATGGCCCGGCGGAACGGAGCGCGTGCGATCCTCGCGCCAGCTACGCTTGCCACAACGCAATTCCTGTGGTTCCTCCTGCCCGCACTTATAGAACTCTTCAGCGGGCAAGAAGTTGCGCAGACCCGCTACAGCAGCGGGATTTTGGCGGTATTGCATTCCACTCAATATCTCTGGATTACCGGCTACTACCAGGAACGCGAAGCGCGTGCCGCGGGTGACACCCGCTGGAAATTCTCGAGGTACCTGGTCACTTTGATTGCCGGAGGAATCGCGCTTTTTATCCCTGGGCCGTGGATCGTCAGCCGCGTCTTCCATGCGGACTTTGCGGCCAGCTTCCTGACCTTTACGGCGCTGGTGAACATTCACCACTTCATTCTGGACGGCGCGATCTGGAAACTCCGCGATTCTCGCATCGCCGCGATGCTGCTGGACACGCGCGACCGAGTGACTAGCGCAGGCTCCGCGACACGCAGTGGCTTTTTCAGGTTTACTCACTGGCTCACAGGTGGGACCCGCAGTGCGCGCGCTCTGCGCATCGGCGCCACTGGTCTGCTTTTCGCATGGGGGGCGATGGACCTGGTGCATTTCTACTGGTCGAGCGAAGCCAATAGCATTCCTGCATTGGAGCGTGCGGCGAATCTCAATCCGAATGACAGCGCCGTGCAGCTGCGGCTAGCGCACGCTGAGAAGCTTGCCGGGCAGGGTGATGTCGCGCTCGCAGCGCTGCAGCGCGCGGCGGCAGTGAGTCCCGACAATCCGGCCCTTCAGGAAACCTATGCGCGTGGATTGATTGAAGCGGGTCGTGAGGCAGATGCGTACGCGCTGTACCGAATAATTCTCTCGCGTTCACCGCGGAATCCCGATGCCCTTGTAAACTACGGCTTGTTGGCGCATCGCTTGGGCCATGACGAGGAGGCCATCGATAGCCTGCAACGCGCCGTGGACGTTGATCCGGCGCAAGTGAACGCGCAGCTTTATCTCGCGCAGGCGCTCGATCAACACGGCGAAACGCAGGCAGCCGCTCGTCATTACCGCGCGTATTTGCAGGGCATCGCGGCGCATGCGGCGGAACATCGCAGCGAAACGAGCAGCGTCCTTGCTGCGATCGTGAAAGTGGCGGATGCGGATGCTGACGCAAATCACAGGGCGGACGCCCTGCAGGGCTATACATTCGCTGTTCAGTCTGCGGAAAAATCAGGCGAGAAAACGCTGGAGAGTCTCGCTCTTGTACACCTTGCGGATTTGCAGGAGAAAATGGGGAATGCTACAGTGGCCGCGCAATCTTATCAGCATGCACTGACGCTGGACGCCGTTCTATCCGATCCGCGCAGCGCTGCCAGCGACTGGCTCAACTACGGGCAATTCCTTCGCCGTCAACGCCAGCCCGAGCGGCTTGTCTTTGCCTGTTTGTTGCGCGCCGAGGAACTCATGCGCGACACACCGGGTGATGAACTGTCCGCCATCGAAAAAGTGCGAAGTGAGAGCGAAAAACGTCTCGGCCATGAAGCAGCAGCCATTCGCCGCGCGCTGGATAAAGCTGCTCAGGAGTCCTTGTCTGTGAAGCCTTCTGAGTTTTCTGCTCATCCGTAGAATAAACAATTGACCTCCAGAAGAGAAATCGCTGTATACCGGAAAACCTGGTCTAGAATGTGGCGGGACACGGTCAGGCAGGGGCAAGTTTCCTTGCAGCAAAGCAGTTCGACATCTTTATGACTCTGATGCGTTCCATGCTGCTGGCGGCTTCGCAGAATCACTGGTTGCGCGATCACGCGACGCGATATCCGTTCCTGCGCCGCAGCGTTTCCCGGTTCATGCCAGGCGAGAGACTGGATGACGCTCTTCTGGCGGCGCAAGCGTTACGGACCAGGAAAATTGGCAGCATCTTTACCAACCTGGGAGAAAATATCAAGGATCGCTCCGAAGCGATGCAGGTTACGGAGCATTACCTGGGTGCCCTCGATCGCATCCACCAGTCCGGACTTGGAACGGAAATATCGATTAAGTTGACGCAACTTGGCTTGGACCTCTCGCCAGACTTTTGTTACGACAATCTGAAAAAGATTATTGAGCGCGAAAATATCGACTCCACCGTATGGATCGACATGGAAGCGAGCAACTACGTCGACGCCACGCTGGAGTTGTACCGCCGCGCGCTGCAGTCTTTCCCCAATGTCGGCGTCTGCCTGCAAGCCTATCTCTACCGGACGAAAAAGGATCTCGAGGCGTTGCTGCCTTTGCGGCCATCCATCCGGCTCGTGAAAGGAGCCTACAACGAGCCCGCCGAGATTGCGTATCCAAAAAAGCAGGACGTCGACGAAAACTATTTCGCGCTGGCGCAAGAGATGCTGCGCACCAAAGCGGAAAAGTTTTGCGTGCGGGCCGCCTTCGGAACACACGATATCGCATTGATCCGGCGTATTTCTGAATTTGCTTTGCGCGAGGGATTCGTTAAAGAAGACTTGGAAGTGCAGATGCTCTATGGTATTCAGCGCGCGGAGCAGGAACGCCTGGCGAACGAAGGATGCCGGACCGTGGTGCTCGTGGCTTACGGCACTTTCTGGTATGCATGGTTTGTGCGGCGCCTCGCGGAGCGCCCGGCAAATCTTTGGTTCATGATCCGCAATGTTTTTTAGTCGCAAAGACCATCGTGTTGTTTGTGAGTTAACCGTGCGGCCGACGCTCGCTTAATCGGGCTCAACTGGACATGCCTTTCGATTCTTCCAAGAATTGCGGGGTGCTAAGTAATTGAAGTGAAGGGGTTAAAGGGGTCGGGGTAAAAGGATGTGACGGGGCGCAATCGCGTTAAATTGAAATAGGATTTGTGCGATCACCCCGTCGTCAGGCTTTGAGTTTGGGAAGAGTGGTGATCTCAGATGATATTTTGCCGTGATTCCAGCAAATCGGGCAAGATTTCCCCCATTTGACCTTTGCGGCCTTCTTTTGCGTTTTGTCGCGGGGGTGATAGAAGTGAATTGCCAGGCAGCCTAGCAAGTTGTGCAAGGAGAACAGAGTCTTGGCGACACAGAGATGCTCGCAAAAAGGAAGGTAAAGTTGAATGTCATCCTATGAGAGTTCGCAAGAGTTATTCGCCTGGTGCAGAATTCCACCCAGTGAATTACCCAACCATCCGAAGGCAAAGGTAAAGCTGAGGATCTTACTCACGCCCCAAGACGTTTATACAAACATCGCAAATACAATGCTTCAAGAGTTGGAAGCGAACAATGCTGCGAAACAGCCTACGCGTTGGATTCTGCCATGCGGTCCGCGTGGACAGTATCCAAGCTTTACGAAAACGGTGAGTAGCCGGCGAATCAGCCTTAGGAACCTGCACGTATTTCACATGGACGATCATCTCGACTGGCAAGGACGCCACCTTCCGCTAAATCATCCCTACAATTATCAAGGCTGGATGACGCGGAATTTCTACGATCAAATCGATCCTGTGCTGAACGTGCCACAGGAACAGCGGCACTTCCCGAACATTGCGCGGCTGGATGAGATGGCGGAGAAGATGCGAGCTGTTGGCGGAATTGATACCGTTTTCGGTGGTATCGGCTACCGCGGTCATATTGCCTTCAATGAACCGCCCCGCTCTCCGTGGTACCGCGTCAGCAAGGAAGAGTTCCGTAGCTGCACCACGCGAATACTCCATCTGAATGAAGACACGCTTATTGCGCTTAGTCAGCGTGGCACCGGTGGTTGCTCAGACGCAGTACCTCCCATGGTGATCACCTTGGGCATGAGGGAATTGTTGTCCGCTCGCCGCATCCGACTTTATAGCGAGACCGGTGCGTGGAAACAGACGGTGATTCGTATTTTGTTGTTCGGCAGTGTCAGTCCAGAAATCCCGGTAACTTACGTTCAGGAACATCCGGACTGCGAAGTAGTTGTGGATGCAGCAACTGCTGATTGCCCGCCGATCGGTGTTTGAGTGAGGCAGACTTATGGAACGTAAGGGTGTAGCTGTGGTTGGAAGTCACGTTCAAGGCCTCTTCATGCGTGTTTCGCGGTTCCCCTCGGCCGACGAGACTGTCTTAGGATGGGGCTACAAAGAAGCGCTGGATGGAGGCAAGGGATCGCACCAGGCCATCGCCTGTGCCCGGCTTGGTTTGACCACGCATTTCGTCGGCCGAGTGGGGAGCGATCGGCTGGGGAGGGCGGGAGCCCAATGGATGGTCGATGCGGGTGTAGATTTGACCTACCTGTTTCGAAGCGAGAAGATAGCCACCGGTTGTGGATTCGTCATGATCAACCCGGATGGCGTTCCTGCAATGGCGACCTCCATGGGCGCCAACGAAGAATTCTCTTCTCAGGACATCGATCAGGCGACACCAGTCCTTGCATCCGCCAAGATAGCGCTGGTTACATTTGAAATTCCGGTCGCGACTGCCCTTTACGCGCTGCGTCGCGCCAAAGAGCATGGAGCCTTTACCATTCTTACACCCGGACCGGCTGAATTCCTTCCACCCACGGCACTGTCCGCTGTCGATCTGTTGATTCCGAACGAAGGAGAGGCGATCACGCTCACTGGCTTGACGGTCGAGGATTCGCATCCTCTTGAAGAGTTGGCGCAACGAGTTCGCGAATATTTTGGCATCAAGCGAGTCATTATCACTCTTGGTAAAAGAGGGGCATTGGTAGCCGATGGCGAGGAGCACGAATTGATCAGTGCATTTCCAGTCGAAACTGTTGACACGCCGGGTGCCGGCGACGCGTTCACCGCAGGGGTTGCGTTCGGTCTTTCGAAGGGGCTTTCTCTTGTCAATTCGGCGCGTTTCGGTTGCTTAACAGCGGCGCGCGCGGTGACTATCCGCGAGAGCGTTCCGGGGTTCGGAACATTTTCGGAGATCCAGGCCTTTGCCAAAAGGAATGGATTTGAAATACCCCACGGAATTCTGCCGCGAGATCAGCAAGGTATTTGACCGCCTCCACCCAATGGCAGGCTAGCACCAGGTCCACCGGGAGCATCACGATGACAGGAGCGATTGAAAACCGGAAGAGGAAAGCGGGGATAAAGATTACTGCCAAGTGCTGCAAGAAAGAGATGACTGAAGCTGCCTTCTGTGCAATGGTTAGGGGCTGAAACGTACAAAAGACGGAAGCAATCGAATTTGATCTGACTCTCTGAATCAGGAGACGCATGCAGATACAAGAGATTGACGGGGCCGGCGCACTAAAAGTAGATGAGGTGGAATACCGCGAATGGAAGAAAGCCCTTAGGATTTGCAACGACACGGTGCAACTGATTGTATTGACGGAGGTCGGACCTCGGATCCTATTTTTTGGTTTTAGAGGGGAGCACAACGAATTCCACGAAGTACCCGAGCATGCTGGGAAGAGCGGTGGCGGGGTTTTTCGCATTTATGGCGGACACCGGCTCTGGGTGTCGCCGGAAGTAGAGCGCACCTACTACCCTGACAATGTCCCAGTTTCCATTCGCAGGCACAAGAGCGTTTTCATTTTTACCGCCCCTCCAGAATCTGCTCATCCGGGGACAAACTTACAAAAAGAGATTCAAATTAAGCTCGACGAAACGGGGACACATGTTTCCGTCACTCATCGAATTACCAATCTTGGAAAGGAGCCCACGGAGATGGCACCGTGGGCACTCTCGGTCATGGCAGGGGGTGGAAAGGCCATCCTGCCTCTTCCGCCCAGAGCGCCGTTCGCCGAGGACAAATTGTTGCCCGAAGGTGTTTTAGCCTTATGGTCATACACCGATTTGGCAGATCCACGTTGGAAGATCGGCACGAAATACATTCAACTCCGGCAGGAGAAGAATCCCACGGGTCAATTTAAGGAGCAAATGACAGGGATCTACAATCCATTCGGTTGGGGCGCTTACTTCCGGCAAGGTCATCTGTTCGTGAAGAGGGCCGAAGTACAGAGAAGTGCAAAGTACCCTGATTTCGGCTGCAACTCCGAAATATATACAGACCCGCGCTTTCTAGAGTTAGAGACCCTTGGGCCACTTCAAAACCTGGAACCAGGACAAACCGCAGAACACACAGAAGAATGGTGGCTCTTCAGGGACATCCCTGCTGGCGATGACGACGCATGGATTGACAGCGTCATTCTTCCGCTGCTTGAAACTGCACGGTGAGGCGCACGTTATCACCGGCAAGGAATGGGGCGCGAGGTAGGTCGGCCCAGCATATCACCAACGCATTGCATGGTGGATTTTCGAGCCCGCCTTCCTTCTTGGAAGGGGCACAGGTCCCGGACTTGGAGGTTTCTCAATTTTTCAGCGGATGCCGTCGTGGTTGCTGGGACGAATTACGATTTCAATCGGGAGAGAGTATTTGAGTCTGGGTAGTTAGCCACGTTCACTAAGTCCCAGGAGGAAACCTTATGAAGACGGTATTGTGCTGGCCTACCGCGACTCCGCGTGCCAAAAACCTGACCCGCAAGCCCCTGCCCTTGACATTCGTTCTTTTGCTTTCTCTTTTCCATGCCGTTCCAATCGTTTCAGCGCAGACCGCACGAATGGACTTGCACCAAGGATGGGCCTTGCAGTCCTCCTGTAAGGTGAAGCAGTCGGGTGAAGCCCTCTCCACCGCCGCATTCAAGCCTAGCGGCTGGTATGAAGCCACAGTTCCCTCAACGGTGTTAGCCGCTCAAGTTGCTGCTGGAGAATTCAAAGACCCTTACTTCGGAGACAATCTGCGAAAGATTCCAGGCACCAGCTATCCAATTGGGGAGAATTTCGCAGAGCTGCCCATGCCAAAAGACAGCCCATACGCCTGTTCTTGGTGGTACCGGACAGAATTTCGGCTACCGAAGGCCTACCAGGGCCGCATTGTATGGCTACACTTTGACGGAATCAATTATCGAGCCAACATTTGGCTTAACGGACGCAAGCTGGCTGATGCGAAGGATGTCGCCGGCGCCTACAGAAGTTTTGAATTTAACGCAACGTCCTTTCTGACTCCGGACAAAATTAACGTTCTGGCAGTCGAGACCTTTGCCCAAACGGAAAACGATCTGGGGATCAACTTTGTTGATTGGAGCCCTGCCCCCGCCGATAAGGACATGGGCTTGTGGAGAGGCGCGTATCTAACGGCAAGTGGTCCAGTCTCTCTGCGGTCCCTCCAAGTGATCACGCACTTCCCGGACGATACACTGAAACGGTCCGATCTCACTGTAATGGCCGATTTACGTAACGCCTCCGATCATCTAGTCGAGGGAGTACTGGAGGGAAGGTTCGAAAATACCGAATTCCATCAGAATGTGAAACTCTCGCCGGGCGAAGCCCGCTCCGTTCGCTTCACGCCCGAGGAATTTGCCCAGTTACGCGTGAAAGAGCCGAAGCTATGGTGGCCCGCCTCTGTCGGACCGCAGAATCTTCATTCTCTCGAGATGCGCTTCTTAATCGCTGGTGAAGTCTCTGATGAGCAGCACATTCACTTCGGCATTCGAGAAATCACTGCCGAGCTTAACGGGCCGGCTCCTCGACCCGGGAAAATGTACCACATCGGGTCTGGCAAGATCGTGGACACAGACACCCGGCCTCTATTGTTCCGTGTTAATCACAAGAAGATTCTGATCCGTGGGGCCGGGTGGGCCCCAGACATGCTGCTGCGTAGTTCGCAGGAGCAACTCAAGACGCAGTTCCAATACGTGCGCGACATGAACTTGAACGCCATTCGATTGGAAGGAAAACTCGAAAACGACGAGTTCTTCGATCTTGCGGACGAGATGGGAGTCTTGGTGATCGCGGGTTGGTGCTGCTGCGATCACTGGGAGAAATGGGATACCTGGGCGCCTGGTGATCTTGAGATCGCTACCGGTTCGCTGCGCACACAAATATTGCGACTGCGCAGCCATCCTAGTCTTATGCTGTGGATGAACGGGAGCGATTTTCCGCCTCCTGCTAATGTCGAACAGGCTTATATAAAGGTGCTGCAAGAAGCTGCCTGGCCCAATCCCTACGTTTCCTCGGCATCTGCAATGCCTACCTCCGTCACTGGTGCATCGGGAGTCAAAATGACTGGGCCTTACGACTATGTGCCCCCGGCCTACTGGCTTACCGACACCAGCAATTATGGGGGCGCCTATGGCTTCAACACGGAGACCAGCCCCGGACCCGCCATTCCGCTCAAGAGCAGTCTTCGAAAAATGATTTCGCCGGCTCACTTGTGGCCGATGGACGAACTTTGGAATTTTCACGCTGGCGCGGGAAAGGACTTCAAGGAGCTAAAGAACTACAACACTGCGATGAACGCCATCTATGGAGCGCCGACCGGATTGGATGACTACGTCACGAAATCGCAAGCAATGGCCTATGACGGCGAACGCGGCATGTTCGAGGCCTATGCCCGCAACAAGTATACTTCTACGGGCGTGATCCAATGGATGTTGAACAACGCATGGCCATCTCTTGTCTGGCATCTTTACGACTATTTCCTGCAGCCGGCAGGCGGTTATTTTGGCGCGAAGAAGGCCTGCGAGCCCTTGCACGTGCAGTATTCCTATGACGACCACGGCGTGGTTGTGATCAACAATTTATACCGCGATTTCCGGGGACTGACTGTTACCGCCGCACTCTACGAATTCAATTTGCAGCAAAGATTTTTCAAGAAAGTGAAGCTGGACTCCCTGGCAGATAGCGTCCAACAGGTACTGGCCATTCCTCAAGTCTCGCCCGCCCCTGCGGTTTCTTTCCTGAAACTGACGCTCCAGGATAGTGGCGGTGAGGTGCTTAGTTCCAATTTCTACTGGTTGCCGAACAAGCCCTCGTCTTACGACTGGGATGGGACCAATGAACATGCATATTACACCGCGGTTTCTTCCTATGAAGACCTCACCATGCTTAGCCAATTGCCCCGGGTGCGGCTGGAAGTATCCGCCACAATAGAACACAACGAGCAGGGCGATGCGGTCCGTGTTCGACTGCACAATGCTAGCCATGACCTCGCTTTCCAAGTCCGCCTCGGAATTCACGCGGAAGCGCGGGAAGACGAGATACTTCCCGTCTTTTGGGAAGACAACTATTTGTCGTTGATGCCGGACGAATCACGCGTTGTGATTGCGCACTATACCGCATCGCACATACTCGCGGGCCATCCGCAACTGGAAGTAGGCGGATGGAATATCGATCCTTTGACGCTTCCTCTCAAACCGACGGGGCATGATTCCAAAAGACCGAATTGAGACGTGTGCCCTAAGCGGGAGATGGCGCATTGTCTAAGGATTCCTGCGCCTTCGGAGACCGCTACGGCAAATAATTGGAGGAAGATGTCGAATACCGGCAGGAGCAAGTTAAGAAGGCCGGCCTCGGTTTCGAGCTTCCGCCATCGTTACTTGGGCTATGTGGACTACGAATCGTCGAAGGCATCGCAGCAGTCCAATGGGCAACCCGACGAAAATAGGGGAGAAAATGGTCGGGGCGAATGGATTTGAACCATCGACCTCCTGGTCCCGAACCAGGCGCGCTAGCCAGGCTGCGCTACGCCCCGAC
>JBGOTL010000034.1:0-29725 GCA_041476465.1 Candidatus Acidiferrum sp.
GCCAGCAACGCCAGCTACACCGGCAGCCGCTGAAGCTCGTTAAGAATACCAATGCGCCGCGCAAGTAGACTCTCCGTCTGCCCTTGCGCGGCGCATTCTTCGCCGCGTGAAAACGATTCGCGTCACTCTTTTCTGCGTACTCTGTGTTCTCTGTGCGCTCTGTGTTAGATTCGTTTCCCTTTATTTCTTCGGGAAGTTCGCGTCGGCCTTCACTTCGTTGATTTGCTTGGTGTGCCGCTCGCTGTGCGCTGCGATAAAGAGAATCCATTCATAAGCGTCAAGTTTCATCCCCATCTGGCTGTCCGCCGCATGAGCGCGCAAATCCGGCGTGTTCTTCAAAAACTCTTCCGTCACCGCTCGTGCTTCCAGGAAATGTTTCAAGGATCCTTCCGGCGACCCATAGCGGTTCGTCGGTTTCAATGGTTCGGGCGCCTGCACCTTGTGTGTCCGGTCGGGAATCATGGCTAACACGGATTCATCGATCTTCTTCAAGTCGCGGGTTGCGTCCGCCGGCTCCTTCATGATTTTTTCCTGAACCATGCCGCGCAGAAAATCTTCCGCCGCTGCAATGTGTTCCGTCACTTCCGCCACCGACCAGCGGTCCGGCTCCGGCTTGAAATTCCACTGCGCCTCCGAAAGGCCTTTGGTCGCATCTTGAATATTCTTCTTCGTCGTTTCCAGATACTGCATCGCGCGGTCTTTATCCGCATTCGTTAACTCCTGCGCTTGTACCGCCGATGCGCCTATCCCTGTAAGCGCCAACGCAAAAACGATTCCCCAGATTGCTCGTTTCATGATTTCCTCCCTTTCTGACCTGCTTTCGCGAGCAGCATCATACCAGCAATTTCCATTTTTTCTCTGCCTTCATCTTTTCTTCCGCGCCACTCTGCCCTTCGGGCCGACGGCCCAGCCGGTGCCGGAGCGGGAAAACGCGACCGCATTAAAATTGTCATCGTTCTCGTGCAGCCATCGCGAGCCGGGAACCAGGGAATTTGTGCCGGTGCTGCCGGCGCCAAAAATAACCGCAGTTTCGGGAGTCGCGCTGCCCGTGACGGGTCGATACGCAACCGCGGATAAGTAAAGTCCTGGGGCATTGCTGCGTTCTTCGCTCTTCCAGGTTTTTCCTCCGTCGCTGGTGAAAACTACGTTTGGCATAGGTGCTGACGCCGGATGCGCATAATCACCCCCCACGGCCACGCCATTCAGTGCATCACGGAAGGCCATCGAAAAAATCCCCGTGCTCCCGTTGCTCGGATGCACTGAAGTCTCGGAAACCGACCAGGTCTGCCCGCGGTCGTTCGATCGAAACACCCGCGCTACACTCGCTCCGCCCGTAGCGAACCATATATTTCTTTTGCCTTGAACGGCCATGCAGGAATTGCTTGCGGCAAACGCGCCTTCTCCCGGAAGCGCCGGCGGAATTAGTTCCTTTGCAACCTGATTCCAGGTTTTTCCGCCGTCTTCGGTGGTGACCAACACGAAGCGCCCCTCAACCGGATCGCTCAAGACGATGCCGTGTTCACGGTCCCAAAACGCGATTGCATCCAGGAATACGCCCCGCGCTCGTGTTTCAAATACCAGTGTCCAGTTCACACCTCCATCCGTGGTGCGGTAGATACGCGCCATTCCGTCTTCGGCATTTCCCGAACTCATAACGAAAGCCGTCTCTCCATCGAAAGCGCGGATTCCTCGGAAGTCCAGCTTCTCCGCGCCGGCCACCGTGCGCAGCGCCCATGTCGCGCCACCATCCAGCGTGCGAATGACCGTCCCTTCGCTGCCGCTGGCCCAGATAATCTTTTCATCTACCGCGCTCAGCCCGCGCAGGCTCGCACTCGTGGGCGCCGGAACTTCCTCCCAGCGGTTTACACCGCCGCTTGCAGTTAGCAAGAATCCCAGCAGGAGTCCAAGGAACATGCAGCGGATTAAATCACACGTTGCTTCAACCGTATAGCGTGCAGCCGATAGCAAGGCGAGAGCGCCGCGCACCTCCTCAGAAAAAGGTGACGCGGCGCGACTGGGGATTCTGGCGGACTGCTCGTGGCACTCCTGGGGGAGTTTGACTGGAGGACGCTTGGCGCACTGCGGGCTCGAAACTGCGATATTTCCCGTGTCTGCGCCAAATCTTCAAGTTTCGTTTCCTGAGTTCATCCCGTCCTCGCGTCCAGGATGGTGCAGGACGCGGGCCATCCGCCCGCGGATCAAACTTTGTACTTTGTATGAGTTACTCAACCTCTCCGACGCCCATGCTGCTTCATTGCGGGAAACTGTACCGGGCCGGAACACTGCGGTATTCCCTCTTCCATCAATTCCACCCGTACCCGCCGCATCACTTTTTCCGATGGTCCCGCGTAGTTTTTCGATTTGACGGCCCGGAGACTCACGCGATACCCTACCCGCTACATGGACAGTCATTGTTCATTCCCAACTTCACGGCGAACTTTTTCCATAACCCATCTCAAGGAGATTCATGTCGACCGAATTGCGTAATTTCTTGGCTCTCTCCTATGACGAGCTCGAACAACTGAATCTGAAGGCCAAAGAGCAGCGCAAGACCCGCGTGGCCGCTCACAAGATTCAGGAAGAACGCATCAAGTACCTCACCGACGAAAAGCGCATCAAGGCCGTCACCGTCCTGTTCAGCGACCTTGAAGGCCGCCTCCACATGCTCGATTACGACAAGAAATTCCTGATCAAAAGCTGGGACAACCTCACCTTTGACGGCTCCTCCATCCGCGGCTTCACCGCACAGCGCGAGAGCGACCTGCGGCTGGCCATGGATTGGGGCTCCTTTTATTGGGCGCCTGCGGATGTGTTTGGATCCGGCAAGGTCCTTATCTTCGGCCACGTGATTGACAAAGACGGTTCGCCTTACTCCGCCGACATTCGTGGCGTCCTAAAGGGTTACGCCGACAATCTCCACGGAAAGAAAGGCTACACGCTTAACGCCGCCAACGAAATCGAAGGCTTCCTTTTCAAAGGCCAAAACGCGGAGCGGAATTACAACGAAACCGGCAAATTCGAATACGTCAATACCGGCGGTTACTACCACTCGCTTCCCGGCGATCCGCTCCGCACGTTTATTGATACCAGCGCCGAAGTCCAGCGAGCCATGGGTTTCCAGAACGAGAAAGATCACCCGGAAGTCGCGCCGTCGCAATTCGAAATCAACTACGGTTACGGCGAAGTTGTCTCCGCCGCCGACCAGATCCAGCTTTACAAGCTGATTTGCCGCCAGGTCGCGACCAACATGGGGTTCACCGCCTGTTTCTTGCCGAAGCCCGTGGTCGGCGTCAACGGCAGCGGCATGCACACCAACGTTTCAATCAGCAAAGACGGCAAGAACCTGTTCTGGGACCCCAAGGGGGAAGAGAAGCTCAGCAAGATGGGTTGGGAGTTCGTGGACCGCATCCTCACCCATGGCAACGACATCTGCCTGCTCTTCAACTCCAGCGTGAATGCCTATCGCCGCCTTGACCCGCACTTCGAAGCGCCCAATCAGCTCAATGCTTCGCCCGTCAATCGCGGAGCTATGGTGCGCATTCCCATCGGCAACGAGCGCAGCATGCGCACCGAAGTGCGCGCAGTCGCTCCCGACGCAAATCCGTACATGGTGATGTACTCGATCTTCAAGACCGGCCTCGACGGCGACACCGCAAAGATCAAGAATCTGCGCTCGGCCCAGCGCTACCTCCCGGACAATATCTACACGGCGCTCGATAACTTCGAGAAGGCTGATTGGACCACCAAGCTCTTCGGCGCCGACGTCAAAGCTCGCTACTCGGAGCTAAAGCGCGTCGCCGCGGATCGTTGCCCTCGTTCCCTCGGCACAGTCGTGAAAGTGCCCGAGGTCCAGTATCACCACGAGGTCTACAACCAGTTTCTCTGGAACATGTTTTAGGGAGATAGCCCGCTCTCTTCCAGAGGGCGGGCTCTTCTCCTCGTCTATTGACCTCTTCGCGGTCATGCTTCCAATGGTTCCCACTCAATGCATGTCCTCACTCTTTTCAAAATGCTGCTGACCAGCATCCGCTCCTTACCATGAGTTGCTCCAAAGTCATGGGCCACGGTACCAACCCCCGTGCCTTGCAAACCTTTCCCAAAACCTCTACTCTTTTCCCTCCATGCCCGACCTCTCGCCTGAACTACTCGCTTTCGGATTCATCTGGTACGTCGCTTTTCTTTTTTCCACCACCTGCCACGAAGCCGCGCACGCCCTAGTCGCCCAGAAAGGTGGTGACAACACCGCTTGGCTCGGCGGCCAGGTCTCCCTGAATCCCATCCCGCACATGCGCCGCGAGCCATTCGGCATGGTCGTAATTCCCATCCTCTCTTTTCTCTTCTCGGGCGGCATGATCGGCTGGGCCAGCGCGCCCTACGATCCCCTCTGGGAACGCCGCCATCCTCGCCGAGCCGCCTGGATGGCCCTCGCCGGTCCCGCTGCCAATTTTTCGCTCATGCTCCTTGCTGCCCTCGGCCTCCGCGCCGGCAGATCCTTCGGCCTGCTCCACGTGGACCCCAGCACCGGCCGTCCAGACATCGCCACCGTAGCCTTGTTCGCCTTCTTCTCGCTCAACCTGCTTCTCGGTACTTTTAATTTGCTTCCCGTGCCTCCCCTCGATGGCAGCACCGGCATCATGCTCTTTATGAGCGAAAGTCGCGCCCAGCGCTATCTTGACTGGCTGCGCGGCAACAACTTCGCCATGGCCGGCCTTCTCGTCGGCTTGCTTGTTTTCCGTCAAATATTCCCGTACGTGAAAGAATTTGCTACCGCGTTGCTCATCCGTGGCCATTTCTAATAGGGTTGCACGCAGCCTGCGTCAGTTCGGATGCATCCCCGCCCAGTGGATTGCACAATGACCATCCACTGACTTGCCGTGGCGGTGCTTCAGCACCAAATCGGCACATCGTCCCCATTTGAACTCGCCGCCCGCTCTATCTTTCGACAATCCCCCGGAACCATCCGCGCCCGCCACCATCCCTCCATTTCCCAAACGTGCGTAGCGCATTGACCTGTTGCGTCTTAGCCCATACGCGGAGGTGCAGCACCCGCAAAGCGGCTTGCCGCCCCGGCCTGGAACATTTCATAGCGAGATTGGCACATCTGTTGCCTTGTACTAACCCATGGCACACGCAATCTCTAAGGCAGTAGCAATCTCCTCCCCCAGCGCCTCCCTGACGCCCTGCGTTCTGGATGATGATCCAGATCAACTCGAAGTTCTTTCCGCGCTGGTCAACGACCTGGGTTACCAAACACTCCCCACGGCAGACCCTGAGGAGGCCCTGCGCTTGATCCGTTCGGGGCGTTGCCGATTGGTGCTCGCGGACTTGCATACGCCCGGTGTGCATGGTTACGAGTTTCTCGATCACGCCCTGCGCTGCGACCCTGGGGTCCATATCATCGTGATGACCCGGGATTACACTCTGGAATCAGCGCTGGAGGCCATCCGCCGCGGCGCAACCGATTTCCTGCCCAAGCCGGTCGACCGTTTGCGCCTAAAGCGAACGCTGGATGAGGTTGCCGCGCTGTACGACCAGCGGCGGCGCGTGCGCGCCCTCGAAGAGCAGCTTCTGAAGGATCTGGAGTTCCACGGCATCGTCGGGAAAAGCCCCGCCATGCTGGAAGTATTTGATTTCGCGCGCAAGGTCGCCCGGCACTACACCAATGTCTTGCTCATCGGTCCCACCGGCACTGGAAAAGAACTGGTGGCGCGAGCCATCCATAAGATCAGCCCGGTTGGTCAGCAGCGCCTGGCGGTTTGCAATTGTTCGGCTATGGTGGACACCCTGCTCGAAAGCCAGCTCTTCGGCCATGTGCGCGGCTCGTTTACCGGCGCGACCGATTCGCGCCCCGGGCTCTTCGAATATGCCAATGGCGGCACCGTGTTCCTCGACGAGGTCGGAGAGACTTCTCTCCCCATGCAGGCGAAATTATTGCGTGTCATCCAGAATCGCGAGATTCAGCGCGTGGGCTCCCCGGAGGTGCGCCAGGTCAATGTGCGGCTGATCGCCGCGACCAATCGCGATCTGCGCGCGGAAGTGCTCGCGGGACGCTTTCGCGAAGATCTTTACTATCGCCTCAGTTCCATCCAGATCCGCATTCCCTCGCTCGCGGAACGCTTGGAAGACATTCCCTTGCTGGTGCAATTTCTTCTAAAAAAATACAACGACGCCTACGGAAAAAGTATTTCCGGGTTCACCCGCCGTGCCCAAACCGTCCTGCTCCAGCATTCCTGGCCCGGAAACGTCCGGGAGCTTGAAAACGTCATCTCCAGTGCTTGTATCACCGCCATGGGAGATTTCATCGACATCGCGGACTTGCCGGAGCAATTGCAGCATCCTGGGCCTCGCACTGCCGACCGCGAGGAATGGCTCCCGCTATCCCTGGAAGAGATCCGCAAGCTGCACATCCAGCGGGTCCTCGCCATGTGTCAGGGCAACCGCCTGCGCGCCGCACAAATTCTCGGCATCGGCCGCACCAGCCTCTACCGTTACCTCAAGCGTGACGGGCTGGACGTACGCCCGCACCAAGGTTCCAAAGGCGCCGCAGCCTGATCGCCGTTTGCCGCGGAAACTCTCCCAGCCTCGCATTTCTCGCTTCATTGCACTTCGTCCGTTATGCAATGCCATGAAAACGTTGTCATCCTGAGGGGCGCGTCGTTTGCGCCCCGAAGGATCTAAACTTTGCTCTGTGTTCGTCCGCCATGGCCTTGATCCAGATCCGTTGATCTTTGGCTGGCATACCACGCCGGTCGTGCGGAGCCTCTCTGCCACGAAACCACGGTATACAGAAAAGCCTTCGCAAATATCGATGAGGCCAAAAGAGTGTCCATTCGGGCGGCCAAAACGACCTGAACGAAGGAACGGTGGCCTTTAGGTGGCACCGAAGAGGGATTACATAAGTATTACAAAGTGCTGGAAGCAAGAGTGTTAGTTTCATAGAAGACATGATCAAACGTGCGGCCGCAAAGTCCAAGTTCCCGGCCTTGCTGGGGCGGTCGACAATAGCTTTTATCCTCCATAAGGACTACGGCGACTATGAGTATTTTTCAGCGCGACAAGACTTTTAAGCAGCCCGTTAACTGGGTCACCACCTCATTCATGCTGGCTTTCCATCTGGGCGCGATTGCGTCCGTGTTTTTCTTCACCTGGAAAGCCTTGGCGGTTGCGCTATTCCTCTGGTGGGTCTCCGGAAGCTGGGGCATTGGCATGGGCTATCACCGGCTGCTCACCCATCGCGGATACAAGACCCCAAAATGGATGGAGTATTTTTTGACTATTTGCGGCACGCTGGCGCTCGAGGGCGGTCCCATGGCATGGGTGGGCACGCATCGCGTGCATCATCAGCTCACTGACAAAGAGGGCGATCCGCACTCGCCGCGCGACGGTGGATTGTGGGCGCACATGGGCTGGATCATGACCGGCCAGGCCATGCACAACAGTGTAACCGAGCTCCTGCCCTACATGCCGGACCTGCGCAAAGACAAGTTTCATGTCTGGATTACCAAGTGGCACTGGGTGCCGCTGACGGTTTTGGGAATCGCACTCCTGGCGATTGGCGGTTGGCCTTTCTTGTTTTGGGGAATATTCATGAGGACCACCCTGGGCCTGCACGCCACCTGGCTGGTGAATTCGGCCACGCATATGTGGGGTTCGCAGCGCTTCATGACTGGCGATACCTCCACGAATAACTGGTGGGTGGCGGTGCTGACCTTCGGCGAAGGCTGGCACAACAATCACCACGCCGTTCCACAGTCGGCGCGGCACGGGCTGGCCTGGTATGAAATGGATATGAATTGGTATGGAATCGCCGCTCTTCGCGCCGTCGGTCTGGCGTGGGACGTCAAGCTCACAAAGATCAAGCCGGCGGATCAACCCAAAGCCGCGATCCCTGTTGCGCCTCCCGTGGCGGAGGAGCTGGATCTGGTGGCGGCAGGCGACTAAGCTAGCCCGGCCAGGTTGCCTGGTAACATTTTAGAAACCGCGAGCGAGGCTGCTCGCGGTTTCTGTTTTTGGCGATGTTCCACTACTATGGGCGGGACGATTCGCCATGCGCATTACCAGCCGGACCAAAGCCATCGCTTTCTTCATCACCCTGGGCGCCTGCCTGGTGGCTCTGACCGTGGCCCTCAACGTCACCTGGATGGTGTTCCACTGGCGGCAGGTGGTGCCTCTGGTTTTTGGCGTCATTTTCTTCGGGGTCATCATTGCGGGCATGGTGGTGAACACCATCTTCCTGGTTCGCGAAATCCGGCGCAACGAGCAGCAAGACAGTTTTCTCAATTCCGTCACCCACGAGTTAAAGACCCCCATTGCCTCCCTCCGCTTGTATCTTGAGACCCTGCAAAGCCGCCAAGTCGATGAAAAACAACGCGGCGACTTCTATCGCATCATGCTCGAGGATACCGACCGCTTGCTCGGCACTGTTGAACAAGTCTTGAAGGCCGGTGAAGCGCGTCACGGAAGCGACCGCGGCAAATGGACGGAAGTGGATTTCGCCGCGATCGTTCGAAATGCCCTGGAGCTGGCGCGGGTCCGGAAAAATCTTGCCCCCGAGGCGCTGCGATTTGGTGCGGAACCCAGCGGGGAAATGCTGGTGCTGGGCAATCCGGAAGAGTTGCGCACCGCGGTTTTCAATCTTTTTGATAATGCCATCAAATATTCGGGAGAGAAGGCGCAAATTGTTGCGGATGTGCTGACCCCTAATCTCGATACCATCTTGCTGCGCGTGCATGACCAGGGCATCGGCATTTCCCGCGCGGAATTAAAACGTATCTTCAAACGTTTCTATCGCGTGCAGAATCCGTCCGCCGGAGAAGTGAAGGGCACGGGGCTGGGGTTATTCATCGTGAGGTCCATTGCACGCCGGCATGGTGGAGATGCATTTGCCGAAAGCTCCGGGGAAGGCCGGGGCAGCACGTTTACCATAAAGCTTCCGAGGGTCTATCGCGCGTGAGCACAATTCTGATTGTCGAGGACGAAGCGCATCTGGCCGCGGGGTTGCGGTTTAACCTGGAGGCCGAAGGGCATGCCGTGGAAGTGGTTGCCACCGGGGAAGAAGCGCTGAAGCGGCTTCTCAAGGAACACAAAGGTTACGACGTCGTGGTGCTCGACGTTATGCTGCCGGGCAAGGATGGGTTTACCGTCGCGCGGAAATTGCGCGATGCGGGCAACTTTGTGCCCGTGCTGATGCTGACGGCGCGCGGCCGCCCGGAGGATGTCTTGAAGGGCTTCGAATCCGGCGCCGACGACTATTTGGCAAAACCCTTTAATCTGGCGATCCTGATCGCCAGGATCGATAGTTTGTTGCGGCGAAAGAATTGGCTGAAGGCCCAGACTGCTTCGGCTTCGGAGGGCGCCCGGAACGAACCCGAAGCGCCGGAGAATTTTCGTTTTGAGGATAAGGTCGCGGATTTTCAAAACTTGCAGTTACGCGTGGGCCAGCAGGTTTTTCAATTGACCTTGATGGAATCCGAGCTTCTGCGCTACTTGATTCGCAACGCCGGGCATCCGGTTTCGCGGCGCGCCATTCTCCAGGATGTCTGGAATCTGCATGAGGACACGGATACGCGGGCCATCGACAACTTCATCGTGCGCCTCCGGCGCTACATCGAAGCCGAACCTGCCAAGCCGCGCCATCTGATCACCGTGCGCGGTTTGGGCTATGAGTTCGTGCCCCATCCTCCAAAATAGTCGCAGTGCCTTTGCGCCTTCCCGGCTGCGCGCTCTCGCATTAAAGCGCGAAGTTATTTCTTTTTTTCCGCCGCCATTTTGGAAAAAACTTCTTCGGCCGTGTGGAACGCCGAATTTGCTGCGGGCGCCCCGCAGTAGATGGCTGTCTGGAGGAGAACTTCCTGAATTTCCTCGCGCGTCACTCCGTTATTCAGCGCCGCGCGAATGTGCATGCGCAATTCGTCTCCGCGATTCAGCGCCACCATCATTGCCAGCGTGATCAAGCTGCGCGTCGTGCGTGGAAGCCCGGGCCGCGTCCAAATTTCGCCCCAGGCGTACCGCGTGATCAGATCCTGGAAGGCTTCGTTGAAGTCCGTGCGATGCTCCAGGCTGCGGTCCACGTGCGCATCCCCCAGGACGGCACGCCGCACCTTCAAGCCTTGCTCGTAGCGCTTGCGATCATCCATGTTTGTGCCCCCCTAGCTATTGAGAAATGCCTGGACTTCCGCCGTAAAGCGGTCGCGATCTTCGATGTTCGAAAGATGCGCGGCATTCATCTCCGCGTAGCGTGACCCGGGAATGTGTTCGGCGAGGTAGTGTCCCTCCGCCGGGGGCGTGACCGGATCGTGCGCGCCCGCAATCACCAGCGTCGGCACGCGAATCGCGGAAAGCTTTTCGCGTTGATCCATGTCGCGTATGGCGGCGCAGCAGGCCGCATATCCCTCCGCATTGGCGCTTTCCAGCATGTGCTGTGCTTCGGCCACCAGCGCGGGGGCCTTCGCGCGAAAAGCCGCGGTGAACCATCGCTCTATAATGGAGCAAGCAACGGCTTGCATCCCGCTCTTGCGCACCGTCTCGATGCGCGTGTTCCAGATTTCCGCGCTCCCGATTTTTGCGGCGGTATTGCAGAGCACCATCTTCCGCAGGCGGTTGGGCGCGTTCGCGCCCAGCCACATTCCGATCATCCCGCCCATGGAGAGCCCGCAGAAGTGCGCTTTGTCCAGGTGCAGAATGTCCAGGAGTTCGATGACGTCGCGCGCCAGTTGCTCGATGGAATAGGGGCCGGGCGTTACCGAGGATTGCCCGTGACCTCGCGTGTCGTAGCGCAAAACGCGCAAGCTCTTTGTGAATTCCAGGGCCTGCGCATCCCACATGGAATAATTCGTGCCCAGGGAATTGGAGAGCGCCAGAACGGGTGCGTTCTCCGGTCCCGCGAGTTCGTAGTGGATGCGCGCGTCCTTCAATTGGACAAAGGGCATAGGGTTCAATCGCTCGAAGCTTTCTTTCGCAATGCCCAGGAGCGGTTCGCGGCAATGGCGCGGCTCACGAATGAATCGGAAGCGCCGAGATAGTTCCGCGTGTCAAACAAGCTGTCAAGGTCCGCTTCCGTGAGATGTCCCTGCACGCCTTTTTCCTCGCGCAGAATGTCGCGAAGGTGCCGGTCTTCCGCGCGCGCCCGGCGGCAAGCGGTTTCCACCAGTTGGTGAGCGGCCAAACGCCCCATACGCTCGCCGAGCGCCATGGCCACCGCTTCTGCAAAGATTAGCCCGCGGGTCACGTCGAGATTCTGCCGCATCTTCTCCGCATCTACTTCCAGGGCCGGAAGCATCTCAGCCAAATGATGCAAAGCCCCTGCGGTAAGCCGGACTATCTCCGGGAGCGTTTCCCACTCGGCGTGCCATCCGCCCAGGCCGCGCTCCTGCTCCTGCACCATGGCGGCGAGCATGGTGCTCACCAGGCCGGGAACGCGGATTGCCGCCGACAGCACCACCGCGCAGGTCACCGGATTCCGCTTGTGCGGCATGCTGGATGACCCGCCACGGCCTTCGCCCGCGGGTTCGCATACCTCCGCCACCTCGGTCTGCGTGTGTAAAGCGATGTCGCACGCGATTTTGCCAAGCGTTCCCGTGCACAGACCCATCGTTGTGGCCACTTCCGCCATGCGATCACGATGGCTGTGCCAGGGCAAGTCCGGCAATGCCAGATGCAAATCTTCCGCCAGGAATGCGGCGACCTCCGGACCGCGCGCCTCCAGGGCCGCAAGCGTCCCCACCGCACCGCCAAATTGCAGGGCAAGAACACGCGGCCGCACCTCGGCCAGCCGCATGCGGTGGCGCTGCACGGCATCCAGCCAGCCCGCGACGATAAATCCAAATGTCGTCGGAAGCGCTTGTTGCATCCAGGTTCGAGCAACGATCGGTGTGGCGCGGTGTTTATCCGCGAGTTGCGCTAGCGTGTCACACACTCGGGCAAGATCCGCGTCGATGACCTCCAGCGCTTGTCGCAATTGGAGAACGCATCCGGTGTCGATGGCGTCCTGGCTCGTGGTGCCCCAGTGCACGAACCGCGCGCTATCCATGTCGTCTTTGGCGACCAGCTCCGTGAGCTGTTTGACCAGGGGAATCGCGGCATTTCCAGCGCGGGCAGCGGCCTGGGAAAGCGCGGCGATCTCGAAACGTTCCGCGCGGCACTTGCTGCCGATGGCTCGTGCCGCCGACGCGGGAATAATGCCGGCCCGCGCTTCCGCCCGCGCGAGCGCCGCTTCAAAATCGAGGATTCCCTGGATGCGTGCGGCATCGGAAAACACCGCATCCACGGCTGCCGAGTGGAACAATGGATCGAGCAAGCTCATGCAGATAAAGGTTTCACTCCTAATCGTCAATTCTTACACGCGTTCCAGAATGATGGCGATCCCCTGTCCAACTCCGATACACATGGTGCACAGGGCGTAGCGTCCTTTGCTGCGCTGCAACTGGTAAACCGCTGTGGTGACCAGCCGCGCGCCGCTTGCGCCCAGCGGATGTCCCAGCGCGATCGCTCCGCCATTGGGGTTAACGTGTGGTGCATCATCCGCGATCGAAAGATCACGAAGCACGGCGAGGGCTTGCGACGCGAACGCTTCGTTCAATTCGATAACGTCCATGTTCGCAAGCGTAAGCTTGGCCTTTACCAGCACTTTCCGCGTAGCCGGGGCCGGCCCCATGCCCATGATGCGCGGAGCGACCCCCGTCGCCGCCGCCGCGACCACCCGGGCTCGCGGGGTCAGCCCATGGCGTTGCGCGGCGCTCTCGGAAGCTAGCAAGAGTGCGCAAGACCCATCGTTAATGCCGGAGGCATTGCCTGCCGTGACCGTTCCTTCTGGTTTCACCACGCCCTTCAATTTTGCGAGCGCTTCGAGCGTGGTGTCCGCGCGCGGATGTTCGTCGCTGGAAACCTGAAGGGGCTCACCCTTCCTTTGCGGGATCGTAACTCTCACAATTTCTTCCGCCAGGCGCCCGCTTTTCATCGCTGCCGCGGCGCGTTGCTGGCTTCTCAGCGCAAAAGCATCCTGGTCCTGGCGCGATATGTGAAATTCTTCCGCGACAATCTCCGCCGTTTCCGGCATGGCGTCTACGCCGTACTTCGCTTTCAGCAAGGGGTTGATGAAGCGCCAGCCCATGGTCGTGTCTTCCATTTTCATCGAGCGGGAAAACGCGGAATCCGCTTTGCCCACGACGAATGGGGCCCGCGACATGCTCTCCACGCCGCCGGCTATCAGCAATTCTGTCTCGCCGCTCTTGATGGCGCGCGACGCCACGGCCACGGCATCCATGCTCGAGCCGCACAGCCGGTTTACCGTCGTGCCCGGCACTTCCTTGGGGAGCCCCGCGAGCAGCAGCGCCATGCGTCCCACGTTGCGGTTGTCTTCGCCGGCCTGATTGGCGCAGCCGTAGATGACATCTTCCAGCGCGTTCCAATCGACTTTTGCGTTGCGCTCCATCAGTGCTCTGATCGGAATCGCCGCCAGATCGTCCGTGCGCACCGCGGAGAGTACACCGCCATAGCGTCCGATCGGTGTTCGAATCGCGTCACAGATATAGGCCGTGTCCATGGTTGCTCGCCAATTCTCCTGTAGCATTCTATCGTAACCGCCCTGCCTTGGAGTGCGGTAGACTTTCTATCCGCGCCAATCGCGGGTTGAGAGCCTGCCGGATATGCCATCCATACGGACACAAGTTGGGATCATTGGTGCGGGGCCGGCGGGGCTGCTGCTTTCACACCTGCTTCACCTGCAGGGGATTGAATCCGTCATTCTGGAAAGCCACCCGCGGGAATACATCGAGCTGCGAGTCCGCGCGGGCGTGTTGGAACAGGGAACGGTTGATCTGCTAATCGAGTCCGGAGTCGGAGACCGCTTGCAGCGTGAAGCGTTAAGGCATCATGGCATCGAGCTGCGATTCGATGGCCGGGGCCACAGGATTGACTTCAATGAGCTGACCGGTGGTAAAGGCATCGCCGTTTACGCCCAGCACGAGGTGGTCAAGGATCTGGTTGCCGCGCGATTGCTGGCAGGCGGGCAGATTTATTTTGAAGCGCGGGCCACGAGCGTTCACGATGTTGACGGTAAACCCAGAATTAAATTCCAGGTTGCGGGCAATGCCGGGGAAATAGAGTGCGATTTCATCGCTGGCTGCGATGGTTTCCATGGCATTTGCCGCCCCGCCATTCCCGCCGCGGCTTTGCGAGCGCATGAGCGCACCTACCCGTTCGCATGGCTGGGGATTCTCGCAGGCGTTGCCCCGGCGTCGGAAGAACTGATTTACACCTATCACGAACGTGGTTTCGCGCTGCTCAGCATGCGCTCGCCGCAGGTTTCGCGTCTTTATCTCCAATGCTCGCCCACCGATGATATCGCCAACTGGTCTGATGACCGCATCTGGGAGGAATTGCGCTTGCGCTTGGCGACGCGCGATGGCTTTGCATTGAAAGACGGGCCGGTTACACAAAAGGGAATTACTCCGATGCGCAGTTTTGTCGCCGAACCAATGCAGTACGGCAAGTTGTTTTTGTTGGGAGACGCTGCGCACATCGTTCCCCCGACGGGAGCGAAAGGGCTCAACCTCGCCGCTGCCGATGTTCGCGTCTTCACGCGCGCGCTCGTGGACTTTTACAAACAGGGCAAGCGCGAAGGCCTGGAGCGTTATACGGAACGCTGCTCGCGCCGCGTTTGGAAGGGCCAGCGGTTTTCCTCGTGGATGACCTCCATGCTCCATCGGTTCGAGAATGAGGACAGCTTTTCGCATCATCTGCATCTCGCGGAACTCGATTATGTGACCAGTTCGCGGGCCGCTTCGACGACGCTGGCGGAAAATTATGTGGGACTCCCATTCGATACCGCAATCTAGGTGACACCCATCTCATCCAACAAAACGTATGACGCAATTGTCGTCGGCGCGGGTCACAATGGCTTGACTGCGGCAGCGTATCTCGCCCGCGCGGGGCTGCAAACGCTGGTACTCGAGCGCCGCGAAATTGTCGGCGGATGCTGCGTCACGGAAGAGATTGCTCCCGGTTGCCGCGCTTCGACGACTTCCTATATCGCGAGCATGCTGCGGCCCGAAGTCATTCAGGACCTCGATTTGAAGCAGCATGGCCTGCGCATGGTGCCGTGCGATCCTGGGATTCAGGTGCCGTTTCCGGATGGCCACGTCGTGCCCTGGTGGGCGGATAGAAATCGCGCGGTCGCTGAATTTCGGAAAATCTCCGCGAAGGATGCGGATACATTTATCCGCGTCGATGACCAACTGAAAAAACTTGCGCGCTACCTGCAGCCATTTTTCCTGGAGCCGCCACCAGAGCCGGGAACCAATTCGCTGGCAGGCTGGGCCGATCTGTTGCGCGTGGGCAAGCGATTCCGCGGCATCTCCAGCGGCGAGATCTCGCAACTCGTGTCCTTTCTCACCGGAAGCCTGGGCGAATTCCTCGACCACAATTACGAAACAGAAAAAATCAAGGTGATGTTTCTTGCCAATAATGTTTATGGCAAGCATGGAGGGCCGTACCAGCCGGGCACGGCGATCGGATTGTTGTTTCATCTGTTGAGCGGTGGCGAGCACGAGCTGCAGGGCTTCTTTGGCCACGTCATGGGCGGTATGGGCGCGATCACCCAAGCGCTGGCCGCCGCTGGAAAAAATCTCGGTGTGGAGATTCGTACGAATTCCCCCGTGGCGCAAATTGATTCACGGGGTGGCCGCGTGCGCGGCGTGGTTCTGGAGGATGGCACGGAGATTCGCGCGAAGGCCGTACTCTCGAATGCCGATCCCAAGCGCACATTCTTGAAGATGGTGGCAGCGAGCGAGCTGCCCGCGGAATTCCTGCATGCGGTGCGCGGAATCAAGATGGATGGTCCGTGCGCGAAAGTGAACTTTGTTTTGGCGGAGGAGCCGCGCTTTACAGGCACTCCCCCCAGCGCGACTCCACAGGAGCGATCGCTGTACACCATGGTGCCGTCGCTGGAATTTGCCGAGCGGTGTTACGACATCGCCAAATTCGGCGAGATTCCGGAGCAATTGTGGGTGGATTGCGTGGTGGCCTCGAATGTGGATGATTCGCTGGCGCCGCCGGGGAAGCACATTATGACCTGCTTTGTGCAGTACGTTCCTTACCGATTGCGCGAAGGGAATTGGGACGAGCAGCGCGAGTTGCTCGGCGATCGCGTGGTGAAAAAAATCGCGGAGTATGCGCCGAATGTGCCGGGGGCGATCATCGCGCGGCAGGTATTGACGCCGCTGGATTTGGAGCGGACCTACGGATTGACGGAAGGAAATATTTTTCACGGCGATTTAAACCTTGAACAATTGTTTTTCATGAGGCCGGTGCCGGGCTGGTCGCAATATCGCACGCCGGTGCGAGGTTTGTATCTCTGCGGAGCAGGCGCGCATCCCGGGGGCGGGGTGACCGGCGCGCCCGGGCGTAACGCCGCGCACCAGGCGCTGCGCGATTGGAAAAAGGGCCGCTGGAAAGGGAATGGCGGTTCTACAGGGCTGCATGCCGCGAGTAAGATGGTGGGAGAGACATGAGCAGTACCAACGAGAAATCGGAGATGACGCTGCAGAAGTCGCTGCCGACTTCCTGCTATTTGTCCGATGAAATGTATGCGAGGGAGAAAGAGCATATTTTCTTTCGCGAATGGTTTTGCGCGGGGCGGGAAGAGCAGTTGCCGAAGCCGGGCGATTACCTGGTTCTGGATGTCGCCGGCGAGAGCGTTCTGGTGGTGAAGACGCGCGAGGGAGAGCTTGCGGCGCATTACAACGTATGCCGGCACCGCGGCGCGCGTCTGTGCACCGTGCCGGGCGAAGAGCAGGCTGGAGAGGTAAAGCTCAGCGGCGGCGTGCTGGGGCCGGCGGGGATTCGCTGCCCTTATCATCAGTGGACGTATGCGCTGGACGGAGGCTTGCTGAACGCGCCGCATTTGAAAGAAGGCGATGGTTTCTGCAAAGCGGATTTTTCGCTTTATCCCGTGGGCTTGGAGAAGTGGGGCGGGTTTTTCTTTTTGAATTTGTCGCCCGATGCAGCCGCGAAGGAAGGCCGCACACTCGCGAAGCAGCTTGGTGAAGCGATGGAACGCGTAAAGCGCTATCCGCTGCGGGAATTGCGCGTGGCGCGGCGGATCAGCTACGACGTGGCGGCCAACTGGAAAGTCATCGTCGAGAATTACAACGAGTGTTACCACTGCGGCGGAGTGCATCCGGAATTGTGCGAGGTGGTGCCGGCATTCAAGCATCAGGGCGGCGGGGAACTGGAATGGGAGCGCGGGATCCCGCACAAGGAAGGCGCGGTGACGTTCACGTGGAGCGGCAAGACGAATCGCGCGCCGTTCGCGGGACTCGATGAGGACGAAAAGGTTCGCCACAAGGGCGAGCTGATCTATCCGAACTTCATGCTGAGCCTGGCGTGCGACCATGTGGCGGCGTTCACGCTTTGGCCGCGAGGAGCGCAGCGGACCGAGGTGCTGTGCGATTTCCTGTTCCATCCCACAGAGATGGCCAAGCCAGGTTTTAATCCCAGCGATGCGGTGGACTTCTGGGACCTGGTGAACCGGCAGGATTGGGCGATCTGCAGTCGCGTGCAGCAAGGAATGCGGGCGCGAGTGCATCAGTTCGGTTATTACGCGCCGATGGAAGATTTGAGCCTGGATATTCGGCGGTACGTGAGGGAGCGTCTGGGAACGGTGGAGTGAGTTCCCTTCGGCCGCGCTCTGGGTGAACCGAAATGGGAAGTGGCGAGTGACGAGTGACCGAATCGGAAGGAATGCGACCCCCTACCCCCACCCGGGTGTTTTGCGCAAAGAGTGCGGAATCGCATGAAAATAGAGGAGTTGATTTCTTGGGGAGTGCAAAAGAATGCGCAAGAATGTGAAAAGAAAGAAGATAGTGAACCGTGGCCAGTGGTCCGTGACCGCTGAGGAAGCCGAGGGGTATACCCCCTCGTTGTGACAACAAGTGTGCGCAGGCGATTGAAGGGAAAAGAGTTAAGAGGTGTTGTGTTGAGCCAGAATGGGCGCGGATAGCGAGAGACAGAGTGAGCAGGAGTGGGAGCAGTAGGAAGGGGAGGTCGAGACGTCACGCGGCATGATAACGCGGAAGTAGTAACATGTCAATATATTTATCATATTGGTATCATTCGAACGGGATGTGGAAAAGCGCTGGAAAACCGCGAAGTCAAAAGCCCCACACGCCAACCCGGCGTGATGGGGCACCCAAGACCTTTCTAGCCGATGGGTTCTCGGCCACCCGCCTGGGAATGGTAGAATTTCGCTATGGTTGGTGGATGGCTGAAAGATGTATCTAAGGCGCTTAATGATTTAGGTGGCCAAGGTCATCTCTCTGAGATCTATCCCAGAGTGCTTGAATATCGGCGGGCACGCGGAGCACCCATCGGCGAATATGAGGCATGGGTACGAAATTGTCTCCAGTCGAACTCTCGCGGTAAGGGTCACAACTTTTTCGCCCACGTCGGCTCTCCGCGATCGGGCCGCTGGCGGATGGCATGACTTCGCAAATTTCGGGGTGGTACATTTGTGCCCATGTTGAAGCGTTTGATTGCCGCCGGGAAGATATGGAAGGCTGACCGCATAGCGCAGAGCATCGTACGACCCATTCGGGTGTGCTTGTTGCGAGTCACGGATGAAACTGGGCAGCTGAATCCGCTGGTCTCAGAAGATAATTTTGTGCTTTCCTACATATATGGGATGACGGCGTGCTATATGGAGGCACTCGGTAAGAAGGAAGATACCTGGATATGCGCGTATGCGGTACAGCAGACATTTGAGCACTTGTTTGGAAGAGGTCGGGAACTGGCCGAACGATGCCTTGAGCTAGCAAACCGAAATGACGAGGACCATAAGTATGCGGTTCAGTTGGGGTATTCCGAGACTCGCAAAGCAATAGATGCAAAAGGCGTGAGTTTACTCAGCGGATTAATGGAACACCTGAAACTCTACAACAACTGAAACCAACCTTCATCAAAAAAATATTTTGGATTTGTGCGGCGGCTGCAACACAATCAACCGAGGAATATGATCGGCGGGTGCCCCACGTGTCGGTGTTACACGTGGGGTCTTTGCGTGATGGGGCACGCAAATTCGTCCCATCGGATTACGCGCGGGTCATGCGTCCGGCTGCTACAAAAGCACGGGTCTCCTTCGACTGTGCTCAGGACAAGTTCAGACCCGCCACTACATCAAGAGAGATTCTGCTTTGATCACGCCTAAGCTGAAGCGCGGGCCGTTTTTCTTTTGCCGAGCCAATAGATGATGAGGCCGAGGGCGACGAGGACGGCGGTGGAGCCGAGAATTTTGCTGACGGCGAGGAATTTGCGGGGCTCCTCGGGGGGCGGGATGAGGGAGAGAAGGATGGCGAAGGAACAAGTGACGAAGCCTACGATGGCGACGAAGCGGGCCGTGGGTTTTCCGCCGGGGACGCGAATGACATCGGGAGCGGCTGGATCACGCTGCAGGCGGATGAGCGAGGCAAAGAGGAATAAGAAGGGAAGCAGACCGGTGATCACGCTGATGGCGACCAGAACGTTGTACGCGCCGCCTACTGAGGTGCCGGCCTGGCCGAGAAAAACAAACAGTATGCCGACGAGGCCTTGAACAAGGACGGAAACGTGGGGAGTGGCAAAGCGCGGATGGAGTTTGCCAAAGGCGCGGGGGAGAAAGCCGTCAATGCCAGCGACGAAGGGAAGGCGCGCAGAGATGGCCAGGTAAGCGGCTACTGCGCCGATGTTGCTGATGGCGATGAAGGCGGCGGCCGTTTGCGTGACGCCGGAGATGCCGAGACGCCCCGCGGTTTTGGCGATGGCCTGAACGAGACCATCGAGGTTGCTGATTTCGCTGCTAGGCAGAGCGAGGAGAACGCAGAAGGTTCCGAGCATGTAGCACAGCGTGACGGTGATTCCGGCGAAGATCAGGGCACGGGGGATGTTGCGGCGCGGGTCCTTGATTTCCCCGCTGAGGATGGAAGCGCCTTCGCAGCCAATAAACGCAAAAATAATGGTGGACCAAAAGATGATGTCGCGCAGATGAGTGCTGGGGAGCAGCGCCGCGGGATGAAACGAACTTGCTGAGCCGAAGCGCGCCGCGGCGATGAAGCCCATGACCACGACGATGAGGACGGGAATCCACATGGCCAGCGCGCCGATGTTATAGGACCATTTGGCGATGTTCATGCCGATGATATTGAGCACGGTGAGCCCGGCCAGGACGGTTACAGCGAAGACGGTGAAAAAGATCGGGTTGTGGGAATAGCGCTGCCAATCCGCGCGGAGGAAAAGCGCGTTGCTGGCGGCGAAATAGAGGGCGGTGGGGAAGTAGGGGATATTGCTGGTCCAATAGATCCAGGCGGCGAGAAATCCGGGGCCGTCGCCGAAAGCTTTTTTTGTCCAGACGTAAAGGCCGCCTTCGGCGGGATAACGCGAAGAGAGCTCAATGACGGAGAGCGCCAAGGGGACATAGCAGAGCAGCCAAGCGCCGACCCAAATGATGAGAGAGCTGGGACCGATACTGGCGGCGGTGGCAATCCACCGCAGGCTGACGCCGGTGACAACGTAGAACAGGACCAGGTCACGAAAGCCCAGGACGCGCCGAGGTTTCTGCGGAGCTTCGGTGGGAGCTGTCGGCGTAGGCGTGGGCAAGAAGGGCGGCCTCCAGTGACTGCCGCAAAAAGAGAAAGACTATGCGGGGCTAACGCGCGCGTCAATGAAAAGGTGAGCTTGGCAAAATGCTGAAAAAAATGCCCCGCGGGATGAAGAGAGTCCCGCAGGGCAAAAGGGTGAGCCGCGTTTGGTTTATGATTTAGGCTTCAGCTCGAGGGGCTGCAGCAGCTTGAAGGTGATGGGCGATTCGGCCGGGAGGGTAATTTCGCGGTTGCCGCTGAGGCCAGCGCCCGCGGTACCCGCTCCCGCGCCAATCAAGCCGCCAATCAACGCGCCTTTGCCGCCGCCAGCGAGGCCGCCGATGAGCGCGCCGCCACCAGCACCGCCGCCGACCATGCCAGCGGTGCGCTTGCCTTTGCCTTTGCTTTCCGTCGAGGAAACGGAGGTCTGAATATCGTAACTGGTTCCACCGACGGTAACGGACGTGAGGGTCAACTCCAGCACGGCGCCGCCCTTGAAACGCCCGGCGGATTTAGCGTCCTTCACAATGCCGGATGCGCGAGCGCCCTTGGGGATCGCGAGTCTTCCGCCGACTTCAATGGGAGAACGCACGGTGGCGGTAAAATCCTGACCAGTGGTGCTGGTCTTTGAGCCAATGGATTGGTCTAGCACCACAGGGATGGCCGTGCCTGCGGGAATCACAATAGGCTTCGGCGCGGGTGCCAGCAGTTTGCCGATGGTTGAATTGCTTGCAGAGGATGCACTCCCCGATGCTGAAGAACCTGCATCCGGGCCGGCTTGCTGTGCCGCCTGGTCTGCGGAATTCTTGCAGCCAGAGATGCCAACGATTAAGCCTGCGGCGACGAATACGGTAAAAAGGGAACGACGGTTCATGGACTTCCTCCGGAGGGGTGGGCTCTCTTCTCTTAAGATACGCTAAATCAATATGAAGTCAATTTTAGCGGGATGGCAGAGAAAAGCGCCTGGCATAAAGGGCAGATTGTGGGCAAGTTGCAGCAAGTACCAGTACTTGGTATGGCATTGCACGGCACAGCAGAGCGGCACGGCAGATTCAGCAGGGGCGAACAGGGTGCAACTTCTTTTCCACTTTTGGGTTCTACCTACTGGGAGAGATAGATAGAAGATAGCTCCCATCGGCCGGGACCCAAGCCCCGGGCCGAGAATAGGGGAAAAGTCATGAAGACCACATTCAGCGATAAGGGCAAAGTGGTTCTGTTGCTCTGTATGAGCGGTCTTCTTTGCCTTGCTGCCAATACGGCGCGGGCAGATGAAAAAGATCCACCAACGCGCGTGGCACGCATCAGCTATACGGATGGAAGCGTATCGTTGCAGCCCGGAGGCACGGGCGACTGGGGTAGCGCGACGAAGAACCGGCCGATGACCGTCGGCGACAAAATTTGGAGCGACCAGAACTCGCGCGCAGAACTGCAAGCTGGGCAAGCGAGCCTCCATCTGGGCAGCAATACCGCACTGTCATTTCTCAATCTCGATCAGAACATTATTCAGGTGCGCCTGGCGGAAGGAAGCGTGAATTTCCGAGTGCGCGAATTGCGCGAAGGCGATTTGTACGAAGTAGATACGCCGAATTTGGCGTTTACCGTGCGGCAGGCCGGAGCGTTTCGCGTTGACGTGAATGAAAATGGCGACTCCACCGGGGTGAGCGTGATTCGCGGCGAAGGCGAAGTCACCGCGGGCGGCAAGACCTATCCAATACATGAAGGTGAGCGCGCCGACTTTAGCGGTACGGAAGAAATTCAATACAGCACGGATCGCGCACCAGGTCCAGACGGCCTAGACCGCTGGGCTACGGAACGCGATTTGAAGGAAGATAATTCCACATCGGCGCGCTACGTTTCGCGCGATGTGGCCGGCTACGGCGATCTGGATGACTACGGCGATTGGCGCGATGAGCCCGAGTACGGGCATGTCTGGTATCCGCGCGACGTCGAAGTTGGCTGGGCGCCTTACAGCTCCGGGTCCTGGAATTGGGTTGGGCCGTGGGGTTGGACCTGGGTTGATTACGAGCCTTGGGGCTTTGCACCGTTCCACTATGGCCGCTGGAACTATTTCGGCGGACGCTGGGGCTGGTGCCCGGGATCTATTTATGCGTCGCCGATCTATGGACCTGCGTTCGTGGGATTCCTGGGCGGCGGGTTTGGCTTCGGCGGCGGCTGGGGATTCGGCGGAGGCATTGGCTGGTTCCCGCTGGGCTTCGGGGAATGTTTTCACCCGTGGTTTCGTTCCAGCAACGTATTCATCACGAACATCAACATCACGAACACTCACATTCGCAACGTGAACACCATCAACACCACAAATATCCACAACACAAACTATGCGTACGCGCATAACGCGCATGCGGTGACCACGACTTCGCGGGATGGCTTCGTCAATGGACGAGCGGTGAACCGCGGCGCGGGGCATATGACCGAAGCGTCCCTGAAGGGCGCTAAGTTGACGAACGGGGTTTCGGCCAGGCCGACGAAGGCCAGCTTTCTTGGCTCAGCGAAGACGGGCGGCCATGTGGCGACACCGCCAAGCGCGGTGCAGAACCGCACGGTAATGGCGCGGACAGCGCCGGCCGGGGCGGCGTTGCATAACAATGTGCGAACCGTCAACGAAGCGGGATTGACAGCGGGTCGCGTGGGCAACGGACCAGTGCACAATGCGGCGGTTACTCCGCGCGGAAATGCAAACGTGCGCCCGACAATGGGTGCTGTGAATCAGCGCGGCAATGCACCACAAGTGCCCACCATGAACAATCGCGTCACCACTCCGTCAGCGCCTGCGACCATGACGCCGCGACAGCGTGAGTTGTCTTTGAACAGGCCACCTTCCGCGATGCCTGGCGGTGTGAGCACACGCGGTGTATCAAACAACGCGCCGCACAGCGCGCCAGCCAACAGTTCGGAACGCGTGACCAGCGGCACACGAACATGGTCGGCGCAGGGTAACACGACGGACCGCGGCCGTGCCCCGCAAGGCATCGGCCGAACGAATTCTCCTGCAAGCTCCGCGCAATCCGCGCGCATGAATCGGACGGATCGCCCACCGTGGGCAGGCTCGACACAAGCGGGAAGCTCCACGGGCCGCGCGCAGGGCAACATGAGTGCGCCAAACTACGGCAGCAACCGGCCGTCGTATCCGAACGGCAATCGGTCCTATACGCCGCCGCAGAGGAGTGCGCCGAGCTACAACAACCGCAACTATACGCAGCCGCGGTCCTACAGTGCGCCGTCGCGGAGTTATTCGCCGCCGGCGAAGTCGTACTCCGCGCCGAGCCGCAGCTATTCAGCGCCGTCCCGGTCTTATTCAGCGCCGTCGCGATCCTATTCCGCGCCGAGCCGCAGCTACTCCGCGCCGTCCCGGTCTTATTCAGCGCCGAGTCATAGTTCCCCCGCTCCGAGCCACAGTTCGAGCGGTGGCGGAAGCTCACACGGTGGCGGTGGTGGTGGCGGTGGATCGGCACCTCACGCGCGCCAGTAACGATTGATTTACTCGAAGGGCCCGTTCCGATTTATCGGGGGCGGGCCTTTCGGTATTTCTCCGGCAGGTTTCCCGACGCTGCAAAAATTTCCTGGAGTATGTCTTTTTGCCCAGTTCTAGTCCGGGTGCGTTCGGTCTGCTTCTGGTTTCCCTCCAGTGTGATCAGGCAAGCACAACTCTTTATGGTGACGCGTGTTAGACGAGTAGAAGGATGCCATTCCGGGCATTTCTTCTTTGGCCATCGAGAAGAGGCCTGCAGGGTGCATCACCGCAATAAAGTGCTACTGTTTGGTCGGGTTCAAGAAACTGCATTCGTGATGCTAACAGCTGCGGCAGAGATCTGAGTCCGCGGCGGGTGCTTCAAGAGAGAGGTACTGAACATGAGAAACCACGCACTTAAATTGGCAAGCCTGCTCAGCATAGCGCTGGCAGTGACTCTGTTTGCGCCGCAACGCGCCGCGGCGGATGAAGATGATCCGCCGGCTCGCGTGGCGCGCCTGGGCTACACGCACGGCACGGTTTCGTTTCAGCCTGCGGGCACCGATGACTGGGTTTCTGCCGTGGTGAACCGGCCGATGACGACCGGGGACAAATTGTGGTCCGACAATGGCGCCCGCGCCGAATTGCATATCGGCTCCGCGTCGATTCGCCTTTCCGGGAATACGGGATTCGCGTTTTTGAATTTGACGGACAATACGACGCAACTCCGCCTGACCGAAGGCACCCTTCGTGTGCGCGTGAAGCGCCTGGATGAGAACGAAACGTTTGAGATCGATACGCCGAATCTGGCGTTTTCCGTGCTGCGACCTGGTGTTTACAAGATCAATGTCAATGAAGGTGGCGATTCTACGATGGTGCAGGTTCGCGCAGGTGAAGGCGAAGTGACCGGCGAGGGAACGGCCTATACCATTCACGCGAATGAAGTCGGCACTTTCTCCGGCACGGATCAACTGAACGCGGACGTTGGAAGCTATGGCTATGATGAAGATGACTTTGATCATTGGTGCGCGGATCGCGATCGTCACGAAGATCGCTCGGTTTCCGCGCGCTATGTTTCCACGGATGTGATCGGCTATGAAGACTTGGACGATTATGGTGGCTGGCGGCCGGTGCCGGAATACGGCACGATTTGGTTCCCGCACACCGCAATTGCCGGCTGGGCGCCGTATCACTATGGCCACTGGGCTTACATTGCGCCGTGGGGTTACACCTGGGTGGATGACGCGCCCTGGGGATTTGCGCCATTTCACTATGGCCGCTGGGTGACAGTGGGCGGTGTCTGGGGCTGGGTGCCTTGCCCGCCCAGGCCGGTTGTTATCGGTGTGGTTTACGTGCGTCCCGTGTATGCCCCGGCGCTGGTCGCGTGGGTTGGCGGACCGCACTTTGGCATCGGGATTGGGATTGGTGGAGGCGTGAGTGTTGGCTGGTTCCCGCTGGGACCACGTGAAGTGTACGTGCCGTCCTATCCGGTGAGCCGCACGTATGTGAATAACGTCAACATATCGAACACAACCGTGAACAACACGGTGGTGAACAATTATTACAACAACACGGTCATCAACAAGAACGTGAACGTGACAAACGTGAAATACGTCAACCAAGGCGTGCCGGGCGCGGTGACAGCAACAACGTCACAGGCTTTCACGTCCGCGCAACCGATTGCCAAAAATAGTATGAAGGTGAATCAGAAGGAAGTGGCCAGCGCTCCAGTCAATGTCACGACGCCGGCCGTTGCGCCGGCGAAGCAGGGGGTACTCGGATCTGGCGCGCCATCGGCTGCCAGGCCGCCGGCTGCTTGGCAATCGCGCTCGGTGGTTGCCAAGACCGCGCCGCCTCCGGCTCCGGTCTCGTTTGCCAAGCAGCAGCAAGCCATTCAATCCAACGGTGGCAAGCCGCTGGCCATGTCGCAAGTGCGCGAGATTCAGCCGGAGACGGCTCAAGCCCCTCGCGCTAATATCAAGATCGCTCCTCCGGCACGGCCGGCCACGCCGCAGAATGCTCAGTCGAACAGACCCGGGCAGCCACAGAATAATGTCAACAGCAGACCTGGCGTGCCGAACAACGCACCGCAACAGGCCAACCGGCCCGGCAATCCGCCGTCCAGCAATGCCCCGGCAAACAAAGGCAATGCGAAGCCCTACAATGACCGGCCCCCTACGGCGCGGCCAGCGAATCCTGGTTCCGCAGTGAGCCCGCAGCTCGACCAGAGGCATCAACAGCAGGTTGAGCAGTTGCGCCAAAAGCAGGATCAGGAGCGGCAGAGGATCGAGCAGCGACAGCAGCAGGACCGTGCGAGGATGCAGCAGAAAAATGCGGACGAGCAGAGGCAGCAGCATACCGAACAAAAACACAACCAGCAGCTTCAGCAGCTCGAACAAAAACACGAACAAGAGCAGCAGAAGCTCCAACAGAAGCAACAACAAGAGCGCCAGAAGCAACAGCCGGCGGCGAAGCCTCAGCCCAAGCCGCAACCGAAGGAAGACCGGCCGCCGCATCGCTGAATCAACCGTTTACCGCACAGGGTTCTTCGAACGAGGCGCTTGCCGCAAGGCCGGCGCCTTTTTTTTGCAGCACCTGCCTTTGGCATTTCCGGCGGACATTGTGGTATCTTCGGAAAATTCGAATATGGCTGCGACACCAATGACAGCTGCGGCATTTCGTCAGACGCTGGGGCAATTTGCCACCGGCGTAGCGGTGGTGACCGTGGAGCGCGAGCCGGGCGTGGTTCACGGCATGACCGCGAATTCATTCACTTCCGTTTCGCTCGATCCCTTCTTCATTTTGATTTGCGTGGACCAGAATGCGCGATTGTCAGCTTGCGTCCGGGAGAAGCAGAGATTTGGCGTGAGTGTGTTGAAGGAGAGCCAGCAAGCGATCTCCGAGTATTTCGCGAAGGGCGTGCAGAGCGCGGAAGGGGACGCGCTGCTGGGGATTCGCTACCGTTGGACAAAGAGCAGGATTCCGCTTCTCGAAGATTCGCTCATGCAAGTCGCGTGCAACGTGGTGGCCGCGCATATGACCGGCGATCACACGATCTTCATCGGAGAAGTGGAAAGCGCGGATAGTGGTTCAGGCGAGCCGCTCTTGTATTTCCGCAGTCAATATCGCCAGATGGCGCGGTAACAAGAAGCTCGGCTCTTTCCAGCGCGCCGGCACACTAACCCGGATTTCTCACCATCTCATCTCTCTGGTCTCCGCCAACAACCATGGGTAGTGCTGTGATTCTTCAGGTTCGACTTCGTCAAACCTGAAGAATCTCAACCAAATGTTTACGCCGAGGTGTGGATCAGCTGAGATCCTTCGCTCCGCAAAACCGTCCGGAGCGCAGACAGCGCGCTTCGCTCAGGATGACAATAACAGCGAGACTAGCCGTGAGAATACGCGGTTTGGTAATGAGGAATCCGGGCTGAATCCATCGAAGAAAGAACGGGGCCGGGAGTGACGATACTACCGTTCGGAGCTGCCCGAGGGCCGTGTGGGTTCGGCGGGATCGCCAAGTTCCTTGCGATGGCTCTTCACTTCGCGCAACGCGTAGATGGGTTTGTTCTGCGATTCGTAGTAGGTGCGCGCGCTTATTTCGCCCAGGAGTCCCATGGAAATAAACTGGATTCCGCTGATGACCAGCGCGATGGACAAAAGCAACAGCGGTCCGTGCTCGGCCATCATGGGCACGTTGTAGAAGAATTTTCTCACCGCGAGGAACACGCCCAGCAGCATTCCCGAGCCCGCGCCGGCCATGCCGAGAAGCCCAAAAAACTGCAGCGGGCGCGTCGAATAATCCAGCAGGAACTTTACGATCATCAAGTCCAGGAAGACGCGGATGGTGCGGCCGATGCCGTAGTGAGATTTGCCGCTCTTGCGCTGGAGATTGGAAATGGGGATTTCAACAATCTTTGCGCCGGTGGAACTGGCCAGCGCCGGGATGAAGCGGTGCAGCTCGCCATAGAGCTGAATCTCCTGCAGGATTTCGCGGCGATAGGCCTTGAAGGTAGTGCCAAAGTCGTGCAGTTCGATGCCGGAGAGCTTGGCCATCATCCAGTTGGCGGCGCGGCTGGGCACTTGGCGCATGAGCCAATCGTCGTGGCGTTCACGACGCCAGCCGCTGACGAGATCGTAGCCCTCTTCGATTTTTTCAAGGAAGCGCGGGATCTCTTCGGGGTCGTGCTGCAAATCGCCGTCCATGGAAATAACGATGTCTCCGCGGGCAAAATCGAACCCTGCTTTCAACGCCGGAGTCTGGCCAAAATTGCGGCGCAAGCGCACCACATTCACGCGGTGGTCGTGCTCGTAGATGTCCGAGAGAACTTTGAAGGAGTTGTCTTTGCTGCCGTCATCGATAAACACCAGTTCGTAGGGTGCGCCGACAGCATCCATCACCTCGGTGAGTTTCATGTACAGAGGCGGGATGTTTTCCTGTTCGTTGAAGAACGGGACAACGATGGAGTATTGGATCGGTGAATCTGATTTCATGACTTCCTTGCCGCAAGGCCTTTCCTGGTAAAGATGGGCCTTGGTGCATCCATTGCCGCCGAAAAGGCCGGCGCCCCTGTAACGCCCGAGACCTTTCCACGCTTCCTTGGTTTACGCTTCATTGGCCAGAAGTCCGTAGTTTATCAGGCGAATCCCCTGGGAAGCGACAAGATTTCGTATGGTGGTGTCCGTAAGTATCTCGAGTTCGCTCTGGCGGGAAGTCTGCAGGCGAGTCTGTGTTTTACGCAGATCATCACCGGCGAAACCAGGGTGGCACATCAGCTCGGTTGTGCCCTCTGGCAGGTTGCTCAGCAGGCGCGCTACGCCTTCGCGCGTGAGTTCGCCGGCCTGCGCGATGCCGCAAAAGTAATCCGCCGTGACGATTCCGGCGCGGTCGGCCATCTCGCGCGCATCGTGCGCAAGCAGCTTGAGTCCCCGCGCTTGCACCCCTTGCTTGAGGACCACGGAAGTTTTCTGGCCGCCACCCGCGGATAGCGCCGCGCGCAGCGCCGAGGCCTCATGCGAAATGCGGATGGCGCGAATGCCGTGGCGCTTCGCCAGCCGCAGAGCAATTTCAAACAGCCCGGGGAGCATCTGCACATGTTTGTGTCCATCGAGATGCGTGGGCTGGATGCCGGCTTCGCGGATTTTCTGAATTTGCGCGTGCCATTCGCGTTCGACTTCCTCCAGCGCAAGGCTGCGGCCTGCAAGCCGCAACAGCAAATTCTCCGGGCCGCCGTTGAAGACGCCAGCGTCGTTCAAGAGGCTCTTTACTTGAAGCTGCGGAGCGCTGGGGGAACCGTTGCTGAGGTTGAGGTGGACTCCAACGCCGAGCGCCGGAGTCCTGTGAGCCATCTCGACGCCGGAGGCGAATGCCGGGCCGTTGGCGAGCAGGGAGGCGCTGGTCACCAGTCCCTGGCGATGGGCTTCGGCAATGCCGTGATTGACGCCTTCGGTCCAGCCGAGATCATCGGCGTTCACAATGAGATTTTTCACGCGCACTGCAGTCCTTTTTCGCCCTGTACTTTCGCAGGCATGGCCGCGAAGCCGAAGATCCCGGCCCTGCCGAGACGGTTACTGCTTCCACCTGTACCTTGGGACAGCTACTCTTTCGCTTCCGTACCATTGACCACGAATCACCTCAACTTTAGCATGGTGGACA
>JBGOTL010000035.1:0-29330 GCA_041476465.1 Candidatus Acidiferrum sp.
CGCTTGGCATGCCCTCCGAAATCGTCATGGTTATCGAGAATCAGCATTCGAGCGGAAGGATTCTGCTTGCAATAAAAGTAGGCTGCTGCAAGCCCGCTGAGGCCCCCGCCAACTACGACTAGGTCGTAGCTTTCTTTGGTGTCGAGAGATGCTCCGGCGTTCTTCCAAAAACTTCCGTCGCGCAAGGAGTGTGCCGCTTCAAAGGAGCCATCCGCGCTGCCGCGCATTCCCGTCAAAGCTGGCGGATAGTATCCAGCCTGGTCCTGCGCCGCAAGTTCTCCCGCTTCCGTGACCCAATCGAATCCTGGCAGGAATTTCCCGGCCATCACACTCCCGACGCCAATGGCTACTCCGTTCAAGAAATCGCGGCGCAGAATGGGGCGATTCATTCCCAAATCGCGATCTCCATTGCGTTTGCTCATCGGATTCTCCATCTCCGATCGAGAATGCGTTTCAAGCACTCTTTGCAGCTCGCCCAAGCACTCCCATGATTTCGTTCACGGCACGATACCCCTGGTCGATCGCGATATTCGTGTAGGCGTGGCCGTCGGCGTCGGAATTGGCGATGGTGATACGCCCGAAGGGCTGGCGGCCAACCACGCAAGGGCGCTCTGTCGCAGGCTGGTCGACCGGCTCAAAGAGCTGGTTGTATTCGTACGCGTAGCCGTGTGGCCAGCGATTCACCGTAATGGCTTGAATATCGTGCGCCGAATCGAAGCCTCCGCCTGCGAGCATGCCGCCGAGCTGTTCCCGGATTTTGCGTTCGAAGGTTTCGAACGAAGTACTGAACAGTTGATAGCGTCCAGCTTTGAACTGTTCCTTGCAGGGCAGACCTGGCTTGCACGGTGTGCGCGTCAGGTGCAGGAGGCAGGGCTCCTCCGGTGAACTCGGGAATTTGTAATCACCCATGGAGACCGGAAAATCGAGAACTACGGAGTTAAAATATCCGCCCGGCGCGTAAATATCCGCCACGCCGAGTTTTTGGAAAGCCTTCCAATTGCGAATTTGCACGTTGGTGTAAACCAGAGGCTGCTTCACCGCGTACGCCAGTGCCTCTTTCTGCTTCTCCGGCATTTCCGGGCAGAGATACGGGACGATCATGTTGTAACAGGCCAGCACGCAAGCGGCTCCGCGAACTTTGTGCGCCTTGCCGCCCAGTACGTAGGTGACTTCAACTTCTTTAGCGCTCGCCGGGTCGCCAACGTGCTTCACCTGCGCCGCCGTGCTATTCAACCGGATGCGCACCGGAGATGCCGGGTCGTCGATGCGCGCGTAGTTCATTTGCGCGGTGACGATGTCTTCCATCGTTGTGCCTGGCGCAGAGCCGGGAACCAGCGAGCGCACCAGGAGCCGTGCCACGGAAGCATTTCCGTCCGGGAAATGGAAAATGTAAGGTTCTTCTTCCCCTCCTCCGTGGTGTCGACCCGCTGCCACCTTCATTCCCTTGAATCCGGGATACCCCATGCCTCTGCAGTTTTCTGCGGAAACGGCGTCAATGCCCACGCAAAAAAGATCGTGCGGCAGGGTCTGGAATACCTTCACAACGTCGGAGTGCACTTTGGCGTAATGGAGAAGAAAATCCTTGTAGCTGGTCTTGATTAATTTGAGCCGCTTCTGCTCCGGGCTAAGATCTGGCAGGTAATCGATGGATTCGTTTTGTAAACGGATGATGTCTTTGCGTGCTGCTTCCGCAATCGGCATCTGTGCGACCATCTCCGAGGAAACGTAATTGTTAGGGTCGTATCCCTCCCCGGGGCCCGCCACCAGCCGGTCTTCCCCAAACGTTTCCTTATCGAAAAACGTGCCCGACTTCATGTGCTTCGATTCGTAAAGCTTCTGGTCAAAGTATTTGTAGAAACGCTGCACGTCGATATTGAGTTCTTTGAAAAGGCCGATGGCTTCCTTGCTGTAGCGTCCCGGCGCTTCGATCGACTGCGTGCCGCCGTAGCCCAGCAGCAAGCGCTCGCCGGCGCGAAATTCGTTGCGCTTGGCGTGCCCGCCAAAATCGTCGTGATTATCAAGGACAAGAATTCTGGAGCCGGCGCCGGCAAGCTTGCGGAAAAAATGCGCCGCGGAAAGACCGCTGATGCCGCCGCCCACCACAATTAGATCGTAGGATTCTTTGTCCGCGGCCGCTTCCGGCCATTTCTTGCCGTCGCGCAACCCGTGCGCAACTTCAAAGGAGCCGGCATGGCTTCCGCGCATGCCCATCAAGGACGGCGGATAGTAACGCGGATCCTGCTGGGTGATCCCCTGCGCGAGCAAAGCCTCCAGCGCCGATGGGTCTGCGGTCTTGTCCTGCGCCAGCAATTCACCGAATGGGAGTAGGGACGCGCCCACGGTCACCGCCATCCCGTTCAAAAAATCTCGTCGCGTGATCGGACATCCCATGCCCAGTTCGCGGTCGCGATCCTTGTTCATGAGTATCTCCTCCTTCTCAACAAATACCCTTTCACCCAAGAAAGGTGAAGCGACCGCAGCGGCAAAAAACTAAATAAGAGAATCGAAAGTTGTTCAGCCTATGGAAAATCCCGGAACGAACTTTCTCACCGCAGTCCGTTCCGGGATTCCTGATGTGCTTCAGAAAGCGAGCCGCAGGGAGATTTGAAGAATTCGCGGATCGTATGTGCTCGAGATCTGGCCGAGAGTTCCAGACGAAACGGAAGCACTAGAAGGCGGCCGGAACTCGGTGTGATTCAACAGATTGAAGGCCTCTACGCGAAAGATGAGTCTTGTTCGCTCGCCTACGAGGTTGGTGGTCTTTTCCAGTGCCAAGTCCAGATTGGCTCGCCGCGGCCCATGGAAAGAATTCCTTCCGTAGGTTCCATAGAACCCTAACGGACATGTGCCGGCGTCAATGCAGGGGTCCGCTTGAAATGCGCTGGGGTCGAACCAGTAGTTCCCAGGGACTCCGCTGAACGTCTGCATTCGATGAGGATCAAATGTGGGCACCGAACTGACCATTTGATTAGCTCTCACCACTTCTCCATCCCCAGCGCCAGATGGGCCACCAGGGGCCGATGGGACGGGATCGATCGAATGCTGGCGCAGGCCGGCTGTGAAATCGAGCGGAATGCCGGACTGAACAAAGAAAATGGGATAGAGGCTCCAACCGGCTGTCAACCGCTTGGGCCCGCTCGACCAGTGCCGGGCGAATGGCAGGTCCCAACCCCCGCTGAAGGTCAAACGCTGCCGGATATCGAAGTCGGAGTTGCCGTAGAATCGATGATGATTGTAGGACGCAATTTGCGCGTTGCGCGAGTTGAATCCAGAGCCATTGTCCAAATTGTGGGACCAAGTATACGCGAGCGTGAAGAACACTTGGCCGAGGTAACGCACATCGGTCTCTCTCTTCGTAAGGCTTGCCAGCAGGCCGTTATAGTTTGCGTTGTTCAGACCGTCAAAAGTGGGCATATATCCGAAGGTGTCCGGCGGGACCCCTGGCTGTAGATTCAGGACCCGGGTGTTGGTTCCCAGCACGAAGGGGTTTTGGTCAATCCACGTCAGCAGGTTGTGCGAAGAGCTCCCCGCATAGCCGATTTCGGCCATCAGGCCGTTGGCCAGTTGCCGCTCCACACTGAAGTTGTACTGATAAATGTAGGGGGTCTTGAGGTGGACGTTAACAAAGTTATTGGAAGATCCGAAAGGCAGGAATCCCGCCGCGCCAAAGTCAACATTCGTGGGCGCTGGTATTACCGAAGGGAAAGGATCGGTCTGGCCGAAAGGTGCTATGCAGCTACCCGTATTCGGGTCGAAGTTTACGCACGCGTTCTCGTAAGGGTGCGACAGGATGGTGCTCGGCGCGCCCGCGGGGACAAGGATGGGGTCAAAGATTAGGTCGGCGCCGCCCGCGAAAGGAGGCTCGTCTGTCGACCAATCCGACATCCACCCGTTCAGCGTGTCGTAAAACAAACCGAAACCCCCGCGGATGCTGGTCTTCCCATTCCCGAAAGGATCCCAAGCGAAGCCCAACCGCGGGGCAAAATTCTTGCGGTCCGGGAAATACCAGCCTTTCGGCGCTCCCGGATCGCCCGGGAATACCAGCCCGAGTGGCGCATTCACGAACCTTTTCGACTGCAGGCCCGGAATAATGCTGAAACTAAATCCTCTCTTGTCTGTTTCCGGGGTGGTGTACTCGTAGCGGAGCCCCAGCGTAAGGGTTAGGCGCGGCGTTACTTTCCATTCGTCTTGGGCAAACGCCCCGTATTGCTTTTGGTGCTCATTACTCGGAGCCTTCGAGAATTGGAAGTATTCGTCCGAAGCGCCGAGCAAAAAGTCAGCCAGATCATTTCCCGATCCGATACCGAACGGCCCAGAGAAATAAAAGGATCCGTTTGTCTGGTAGGCATAAACGGAGTTCTCCTGCATGATCGCAAATCGCCCGCCAAACTTCCAGGTGTGGCGGCCCCGATTCCAGGTCAGCGTGTCCGTGAAAGCGTAGGTGTTGTCAGCCTTCCAAGTCACGTTTGGGTCAAATCCAACGGACAGACCGCTGGCAAAGTAAAGGTTTGGCGAGCCGAGGGGAGCGTCAGATTGTATATTGACGCCCAAAGCTGCAGGCACCGGGGGGTGAGATGCTGGAACGGTTGTATTGCGCCAACGCTGCCCGGTGGCGTGAAACTCGTTCAGCAGGGCCGGGGAAAACGTTTTGGTATAGCCGATATTTGCAAAATAGTCCCAAACAGTTTGCGCGGAGCTAAAACCCGGGACGTTAGCCCCAAAAAACGGGTTGAGTATAGGCTCCTTGTTATCGCCGACGGTGAGCGAGATGCGGTCGTTCTGTGTCGCATAAAAATCGAACTTCCCCACATATTGGTTTGCATTGTCTTTTGCAGAACCCTGGGGAAATACTTGCCCCGTTAGAGAAGACGGGATCAATCCGGCTGCGATATAGTTTTGCGCAATAGGATTTGTGTTCGTGAAGATCGCATTCTGCGCGTTGGCCGGGCCGTTCAAGGCGGTTTGATAGAACGAATGCACGGTACCTTGTACCGGACTATCGTTCACATCTTTTGCACAGCCCGTGCCATCTGGAATAGGAACAGGATTGTTAGGCTGAGTGAGGTCCAACGCGTTGTACCAGTTGCCAGTCAGAAAGCAGGCAACATTTGGCTCTGGCCCGGCGGGGTTTTGGGCATTTTGAGCCCTAAATCCTGACTGCGAGAAATCTCCCGTTAGCTCCGCTGGCGTGTACGTCGAAACAAGTCCTTGACTCTGGGTTGCCGTTTGTCGCTGCCCCTGGTAGGCAAAAAAGAAGAAGAACCGGTCTTTCCCATTAATCAACTTGGGCACCGTAATCGGACCGCCGATCGTGCCTCCGAACTGATTGCGCTTCAGGACTGGACGAGGTTGGCCCAGCTCGTTGTCAAAGAAATCGCTCGCATTGAACGCATCATTTCGCACGTAGTCATACAGGCTTCCGTGCAGGGAATTTGTGCCCGACTTGACGACTACACTGATTGTTCCGCCCCCATTGCGTCCATATTCCGCCGTATAGTTATTTTCCAGGAGGCGGAACTCCTCAACGGCCTCCGGATTCGGATTAAAGACAACCTGGTTGCTGGTCACTCGATTGTTGATACCGCCATCGAGCAGATACGTGACCGCGTCACCGCGTCCGCCCGCCACGCTGATACCACCAATGCCGTTCGATCCGCCATTGCTTGTGCCGTAAGTTCCGAGGTCGTCTGCAATCGGAACCACACCGGGCAAAGTCAGGGCAAGATCCAAGGTGTTCCGGCCGTTCAGAGGGAGATTCTGGATGGTGGCGCCCGTGACCGTGCCGCCAAGAGTGGGATTTATCGTCTCCACCTGTGCAGCTTGCGCTTCCACCGTAACTGTTTCCGAACCGGCGCCAATTTTCATCCGAATGTCGATGCGTAGTGATTGATTGATCTCCAGAGCTTGCGCATCGGTGACGCTCTTCGCGAACCCTTCGTGCTCCACGGCAACCTTGTAGCTGCCGATAGGCAAGTCCAGGACCTGATAGCCGCCGTCTTCGTTGGTGGCCGTGTCCCAATGCACGTTGGTGCTGACATTGGTCACTCTGACTTTGGCGGCCGGGACCCCGGCACCCTGCTGGTCCGTAACCGTGCCGATGATTCGGCCTGTACTGTTCTGAGCGTTAACGGTAATCGCAGCCGCCAGAAAAACAGCGGCAAAAGCGGCCAGACTCCCGCAGAAGCATGAAAGAAACGCGAATCGATCGGTTGCTCTATTCATGATTGTTCCTCCCGGTTTCATAAGTTTGCAGGATTCTAGTAAGGTTGCGCCCGCGGTGAACATCGAAAGCTTGTGAAACGCGTGGCATGTCCGCGGAATCTTCCTCGCGAAATACGCCTAGCCCTGGGCGATGTTTTCTATCGCTTCGGTTAGCGAAAACGCTCTTGCTGCGCGCCCCAGGGGCTCTTGGTCATGACCGGGAATCCGAGGTAAACAGGAGCGCAAGAGCTCCGAGTTGGCCGTGACCAGCGCATTGGCGAGCGCCTGCGCTTCTGAGACTTCACCCCCCAGTTACGCGTAAACTATTCCGCATCCTTAGCCCTGTCAAGCGAATTCACCTTTATCGCTGGTCGCACACCCCTGGTATTTGTCTTATGCTCACTCCAATTCTTTTTTATCCATGCAGTCAGGTTCATCTCCGGCTCCACTTCATCTGCCAATTGTTGTATTTACAAATAGGACGGTTGCGGCAACCTTGGTGTTTTGTCTTGCAAGGAACTGCTGGAGGCATCCGCTTCACGAAAGAGTCGTTTCCATCCTGCCTGGGTTAGACTAAAGTTTCGCTTCGAGGCACCGGCCATGTCATCCGATCCTAATCAGCCCCGCAAGCCCATCTCAAGAAACCCTTTTCTGTACACCTTGACACTCACGGGAATCGCGCTGCTCTTTTCCAGTTACATCATGTTCTCCAGATGGGAAGGTAACCGCGCCATCGAGCGCCGCAATGCCCAGGAAAAAGCCGCGCAGCAAAAAAACGCTGACCGCAGCGCTCTGGAACAACTCGGGGGCAAGGACCTCGCCATCCAAAGTTTCTACGCCGTCCCCGGCATCATTCATCGCGGTGAGTCCGCGCAGCTTTGCTACGGCGTCGCCAACGCCAAGACCGTGTTCATCGATCCCCCCGTCGGGCCCGTCTGGCCCTCTTACACGCGCTGCCTGGACGTCTCGCCGCGCAAAGACACTATCTACACACTCACCATTCAGGACGCTTCCGGCAACACCAAGTCACAGTCCGTCGCGATCAAGGTGAGGCAGCGGGAATGAAAACTGATTCACGGAGTTCGCTGGGCTTATCTCTCATCGGGCGGGCTCACCGACGTACTGTCTTCGCCAGGCGGGTCCGCGTCCTCGCGGAGTCTCTCGCTGCCATGATTCCGCCCGGCTCTTCCGTACTGGACATTGGCTGTGGCGATGGCGCCATCGCCGGCCTGATCAAGAGTCACTTGCCCGCCAGCACCATCCAGGGAATCGAATCCTCGCCGCGTCCCGATTGCCAGCTTGAGTGCACCGCATTCGACGGCGCCGCCATTCCATTTCCATCCGGGTCCTTTGACGTGTGCATGTTTGTGGACGTTTTGCACCATACCCAAGGGATTCCGGCGCTCCTCGCGGAAGCCTGCCGTGTCAGCCGGCGCTTTATCCTTATTAAGGACCATGTATCTGAAAACAAATTTGATTTTGCGACACTGCAGTTCATGGACTGGGTGGGAAATCGCCCTCACGGTGTCGTTCTGCCGTACAACTATCAAACCTCGGCTCAGTGGAATCAACACTTTGCAGCCCTGTGCCTGAACGTGCGCAATTGGCGGGGTCAGCTCTCGCTCTACCCTTTTCCGTTCAGTGCGCTCTTCGATCGCAAGCTGCACTTCCTTGCCCTCTTGGAAAAGAAGGGATGAGCGGCCTCCAGAAAAGCGCCTTGCGAAGTCGAAGATCCCGGCCTTGCCGGGGCAACCGGCAGGGCTAAGAACAACCCCCTTGTCGCCGCAATTCCCCCCCATCTATAATGTTTGCTTACGCGGGGTACGGTAACCCTCCTGGGTCCACCGGACTCCGCATACATTTTTGGAGAACGCGCTCTTGGTGAACAAGAATCTCGGCCACTTGCCGTCGCAAAAAACTATGTCCGACCCTATCGCTAAAATCAAACGAAAGCTGCAGGAAGAAATCGCGCAGCTCTCGCACGAGCTCAACGTCGAGCTCCCCAAAGAAATCGCCGTAGCTCGCGCCCACGGTGACCTCTCGGAAAACGCCGAGTACAAGTACGCCAAGGAGCGCCAGAGCTACGTCAATCTCAAAATCGCCCACTTGAAAAAGCGCATGGGCGATCTGGGCATGCTCAACCTCAGCAATATCCCCAAGGACCGCTCCGGCTACGGCTCGCGCATCATCGTGATTGATGTCCAACGCAGCGTAAAGATCGAATACAAGCTCGTCAGCAGCGAAGAAGCCGACGTCGAAAATGGCCTGATCTCCACCACCTCGCCCATCGGCAAAGCCCTGCTCAACCGCAAAGCCGGCGACGAAGTCGAAGTCACCACCCCTGCGGGCAAGAAAGCGTTCGAAGTCGTCCGCCTATTCACCATCCACGACGAAGATTAGTGCCGTTCCAACTATTTAAGCCAAATGACGGTTCAAGGATCGGACGTGAACGTGGACAGAGCATTTTCGCTGAAATTCGCTCGAACAAGTTGGAACGGCGTTAGAGCCCACCGTTCTTCTTTGCCATTTTCATGGAAATGAAACCTGCTCTCATCATTCACGGCGGCGCTTGGGACATCCCCGAAGAAGCCATTGACGCTTGTAAATCCGGCTGCCACCGCGGGCTCTCCGCCGGATGGTCTATCCTAAATCGCGGCGGCTCCGCACTCGAAGCTGTGGAAGCCGCCATCATCGTCCTAGAGGATGAACCCGTCTTCGACGCCGGCTACGGCTCGCATCTCAACTTCGATGGGCGCGTCGAGTGCGACGCCATGGTCATGGACGGCGCCACGCTTCGCGCCGGCTCCGTCGCTGCGCTCCAGCGCATCAAGAATCCCATTCGCGCCGCGCGCGCCGTCCTGGAAAAATGCCCGCACATGATGCTCGTCACGGAAGGCGCGGAGCGCTTCGCCTCGCAGCACGGCGTTCCGCTCTGCGCCCCCGAAGACCTCGTTTCGCCCGCCGAGCGTGAAGCCTGGCAGCGCTGCCGCAAAGACACTCACGCCGCCGAACATCATCGCGGGCACGATCAAGGCACCGTCGGCGCCGTAGCCATCGATTCTCAAGGTAAACTCTTCGCCGCCACTTCCACGGGCGGCACCTGCTGCAAACTCCCCGGCCGCGTCGGCGATTCGCCGCTCATCGGCTGCGGGTGCTACGCTGACGCTGAAACCGGCGGCGTCTCCGCAACCGGCTACGGCGAAGCCATCATGAAAATCGTCATGGCCAAGTCCGCCGCCGATTTCTTGCGCCCGGCCGCATCCACGCCCACCCGTGCCGCGCAAGCCGCCGTCCAACTCCTCGCCAACCGCACCCACGCTACCGGCGGCCTCATTCTCCTCGACCGCCTCGGCAACCCCGGCTTCGCCTTCAACACCCCCCGCATGGCCTATGGCTACGTCGCCCCCGACGGCTCCTTCTTCACCGCCGTCTGAAGCCGGCTTCCGCAAACGCGCTGCCCCGGCGATCTCGCAGAAAGAGCGTCCGCGCGCAAGCATTCCAGCACAGCTTTGCGTACTGCTCTGGCTCTCCTCTGCTACGATTTAGTTTTTTGCAAGTTTTCGCGAGGCGTGCAAGTGATAGAGGTCAGACACCGAATACGTCACGCCAAGAAAACACGTGACGCGCGGCAAGTTCCCGTAGACCGCAACATAAGCGCCGCCATCCAGCACCAATCGCGGGGACACGGTGTACGTTGGCGCCGCCAGCAACGTCATCGTTGCGGGAGCCGCTGCGTTCGTCCAGCTGTAGCCCGCCAGCTCCGCCGTCCAACCCCACTTCGCCGTGAATTGGCGGGAATAGGAGAGCGCCGTAAAGTAATTTCGGTCAAATCCCTTCTCGCCCGGCCGGCCCACAAATTGCGCGCCTTCATTGAAATCAAAGTGGTGCTTTCCAAAATCTTTGCTCAACAAAATTTGCGCCGAATGCCCCACCGCTCCCGCGCCGAGTTCCACCCTCGCCGTCGGCAGCTTCGCAATATACAAAACCGAAAAAGTCGGCCGGGTCTTTGCCTGCGAAAATATTTTGTATTTGAACCCTGCGCCGGAATCCCCGACTCCGGCCAAGCCGCTATCTCGCTCGATCGGATTATTCAAAAACCACAACTCCACATTTTTCACCATTCCCCATTTCAACAACCCATTTATGTTCTCGTGCCCATCTCCGCCCTCAAATCCATACTCAATCTCAAACACCCCGCGTTGCACCGTTTCCGCGGTCGTGGCAAATGTCGGCCGGTTCGGCACCGCCGTAATCTCTTCCTGGGTCTGCTCGCCGCTTTGCTTTTTTGTCGCGTCCTGTTCGCCGCCCTGCGCTGGAACCGGCGCTTGGCTTTGATTCTTGCTCTGTTCCGAGCTCGGCTTCTGGCCCTCTTCCTGCCCAAATGCCCGTGCTGCGCACAAACCTAGCATCAGAATCAGCACACCCGTCTGCGCGGCCCGCAGCCTGTTCTTCATCCGCATCGTTTATACCCCTAGTCAGCATAACAATCTCCACTTCGCATCGCGAATCGTGTCTGCGAACCTCTGTCAATTTGCGGCTTTCACACGCAATGCACTTGCCTCCACGACGACGCTCTGCGCTATCCTGCACCTATGCCCCGCGCGGCCAATTCAAGTAATGAAAATGTTTCCGCCGGCCTCTGCTCCGATTGCCTCCACGCCCGCCGCATCGAATCCGACCGCAACTCCGTCTTCTTCCTCTGCAATCTCTCCGTCACCGACCCGCTCTTCCCCAAATATCCCCGCCTCCCCGTGCTCTCCTGCTTCGGCCACAAACCCAAATCACCGCAACCCCCCGGCCATTCGTCATCCTAACTTCTATTTCGACCACTCCTTCTCTGCGTCCTCTGAGAACTCTGTGTTAAATTCTTCTTCCTGTTTCTGATTTATACTTGTAGTAACATAAGCACAAGGCTATCTCTGACGTGGGTTGTCTCATGAATCGTTGCTTTCTCATCACCCTCTCTACTTCATTCCTTTTTTTCTTTGCCAGCACTTCTCTCGCCGACACTTTGAAAATCACCAGCACTCCGCCCGGCGCCACCGTTGAGCTCGACGGCGTCTCCGCTGGCGTCACGCCCTTCGAAAAAAACTTTCCCGGCGGGTACTTTCACAAAACCAAAACCGCTCTCGGCAGCCGCCTCCAGCACGCCATGGTCGCCCGTATTTCCCTCACCGGCTACGCCGCTCAAGAAATTCCCCTCACCGAAGGTCCCATGAACTGGATCTCCCTCAAAGGCCACATTCGCGGCGAATATTTCCTCCTGAAGACCAATCAGTTCCACGTGAATCTGCAACCTGTCTCGCAGATTTTCACCGGCAGCATCACCACGCTTTCCGCCGCCGAAAGAGCCGGCCCCCGGCCCGAACTTTCCCTCGAAGAACTCGTGTGCGCCGCCAAACCTGCTGTCGTCTACCTCAAAGGGTTGGAAAAGTCCGGCACCGGCTTTTTCATCACCGAATCCGGCGTCATCGCCACCAACGCGCATCTCGCGCGGGGGGAATCCTCGCTCCTCGCCGTACTCCCCGGCGGCCAGCAGCTCGAAGCTAAAATCGTTTATATAGACGCCGATCTCGACATCGCCCTTGCCAAAGTGGAGGCTCCCGCGGAAGGAATCGTCTTCCCACACCTTCCTCTCGCCGGCGCCAGCACCGTGCGCCAGGGCGAAGACGTCTCGCCATCGGCAATCCCGGCGATGCCATGCTCTTCAGTGTCACCAAAAGCATTGTCAGCGCCGTCGGCAAATTCCCCAGCGCCGGCCCAGGCACCTGGGTCCAGACCGACGCTCCCATCAATCCCGGCAACAGCGGCGGCCCACTCCTCAACACCCGCGGCGAAGTCATCGGCATCAACACGCAAAAACTCATCAAAAAAGTTGACCGCTTCGCGGTCACCAAGAACAATGTTACCGGTATCGGTTTCGCCCTCAGCGCCGGCGACCTCCTCGAAGTCCTCCATCACTTCTATCCCAGCGTCGCCGCGGCGATCCCTCTTTCCTCCTCGCCAGTGCCTGAATCCTTCGGCACCTTAATCATTACCTCGGATCCGGACGGGGCCGAAATTTATTTGGATGGGAAATTTGTCGGCAACGTACCCGCCACGCTTAAACTTGCAACCGGCTCGCATGTCGTTCGAGCAAAATCTCCGGGCCGCGCTGATTGGGAACGCACCATCGAAATCTTGAAAGACAGCCAGGCCACCCTGAAAGCCAACTTTCCGTGACAGCCTTAACAAGCCATAGGTAGCGGGTCAGTTTTTGGTAAGCCAACCAACCGGGAGTTGATCTACTGCTGCTTGTCTGGCCACCGGTTTCGTCAGAAGTGTATGAATAAGGGCATTGGATATATACATTCTTAGATACATACTTAGGTACGTATGCTCCGTAAGATACTCGTTGTCCTCGCTCTGCTCATCCTCACCTTCATAGGTGCAGGCTTTTACTTTATCCATCGAATAGATTCCCAAGCGGAGCGAAAGTCCCGAGAGGATCAGCAGAAGCTGGAACCGCGAGTGATAACAGGTGGCGGGCGATTTGAGAAAACCAAGTTTTACGCTGGGGAAAACCTCGGCGAAATAACGCAAATCTTGGTGGGATGGCCCGCTGACCGCGAAGGGGCCGACTTGACCATCGTGGGAAATGAAGGCGCTCATTTCTTGGACGCGGGAGGCACACAGAAGAAGCAAATACACTTTTCGGAGTTCGTTGCCTGCACAATTGAAGTGGCGCGAGTCGATCCGAGTGGCGATTACGGCTTTTTGACGCGCGACGAGAGTTGGGCTGTCGACGCTACCTTTTTTGATAAGCAAGGCCAGAAGCGCTGGAGCTATCCCGGAGGCTTTCTCAAAGGTATCGATGATTCTGTTGCGGGCGACGTGACTGGGCATGGAAAACTGGAAGTGGTCATCGGGTTCAATGGGAATGGCGGCCTCGTTCTAGTGGACGGAGGGGGAAAGAAGATCTGGCAAAAGGCAGAGGGAAACGTATGGCATGTGGAAACCATAGACACAAAGGGGGATGGACGTAAAGAAATTCTTCATAGCAACGCGAGAGGGCAATTGCTTGTTCGCTCCGCGAGCGGAGAAATAGTCGCGCACTATTTGCCAGATCACTACGTCTGCGATTTTTCTCTGACGCGCTGGGGCAGCGAGCCGCAGGCCAGCCACATCTTAATTCCATCCAAAGAGAGCGGCGAAGGCTGCTGCAAGCCCGTTATCCTAGTATTGGACGCGGAAGGCCATACTGTTGCCCATTTCGATGCGCCCCTGAGTGATTTGATGCATGACACGAGAGGAACGCCCGTACGCTATGCGAGAGGAGCAGAGTATTACGCCGTACTGCAAAACCATTTGGAACGTTCGGTGCTCTTTCTCTTCGACAATAATGGACAAATCGCTTACCAAGAGGTCATTGGGGATTCCTGCCTAGGAATTGCGGCGTTGCCCGGAAAAGTCGGCGATCGACTCCTGATCGGCTGCTCCGGCAGGGTTTGGGAATATTCTCCCGCAATTGAGAGCATCAAGGCCCAGCCGGGGAAACAGAGCGAGCGCCATTTGAGCAGCGCAGACAGTAGGTAACTCTCGATAAACGTGCTGATCGAAAGCTGACTTACTACCGAGACGTACCCCGCATTGCTCTTCCACAAATCCTTGTGCTAGCATCCGCCCCATAGGAGAGCGCTTTAGGGAATTCTTCGATTCTCCTTCGCCCCGCCATCGGGACCCAGGAAGACCACCGCGCGCTCCTTCTTCATCAAAGCACCACAGACGCAGCCACCCGACGCCTGTCGGGTGGCTCGCGCGAATCGTCGACCGCTTCGCGGTCGCCCAAACACTGGAGGCCGGTATGAAAAGTTATCTCACCAAGGACATCCGAAACGTTGGCATTGTCGGCCACGGCGGCACCGGGAAAACGCAGCTGGTGTCGTCGTTGCTCTTCACTGCGGGAAGCACGCCGCGCTGGGGAAAAGTTACCGAAGGTTCCGCCACCACGGATTGGGACGAAGAAGAAATCGGCCGAAAAATCTCCATTCAAACCGGACTCGCCTACGCCGAATGGCCCACCACGCCCACCGGACCATCCGGCTCGTCCGATAAAGTCAAAATCAATTTCATCGATCTCCCGGGCTACTCCACGTTCATTACCGAAGCCAAAGCCTCGCTTATCGCCGCGGACGCCGCGCTGATCACCGTCGACGCTCATGTCGGCTCGCAGGTCACCACCGAAAAAGTCTGGGATTACTGCGTCGAGTACGACATTCCGCGCGCTTTCGTTCTCACCTGGATGGACCGCGAGCTCTCCAGCTTCGACCGTTCCATGGAATCGCTTCAACAAGTCTTCGGCCGCACCGTCGTCGCGCTGCAGATGCCCATCGGCACCGAAAGTGGTTTCCGCGGCATCATCGATCTCGTGGCCATGAAAGCGCACCTTTACAAACCCGATAGCGACGGCAAAGTCAGCATCGAGGAAATTCCCGCCGCGCTCGCCGATGAAGCCAAGGAAGCCCACGAAAAGCTCGTTGAAATGATCGCCGAAGGCGACGACGAAATGATGGAAGAATTTTTTCGCGAAGGCACCATCCCCATTCACGATTTGATTCCTGCGGTTCGCCGCGCCATCGTTGCGGAAAAAATCGTGCCTGTGCTGCTGACCTCCTCGGTTCATAATATCGGCTCTGCCAGCTTGCTCACTTTTCTCGCCGACGTTTTTCCGCACCCCGATGAACATGCCCAGGTGGGTTTCAAGGAACCCGGCGGCAAAGGCGACCGCGTCGAACGCAAGTACGATGACGCCCAGCCACTCTCGCTCTTCGTTTTCAAAACCCTTGCCGATCTCTTCGCTGGCCGCATCAATTATTTCAAGGTAAAAAGCGGCGTCCTGAAAAACGACGCCACGCTCACCAATTTTAATCGCAACCTACCGGAGCGCTTCCAGCACATCCAAATTGTCCAGGGAAAACAGTTAACCGAAGTCGGTGAACTCCATGCCGGAGACATCGGCGCTATCGCCAAGCTGAAGGAAACCACCACCGGAGAAACCCTCGGCGACAAGACCGCGCCGGTTTTCTATAAGCCCGCGCAGCTCCCCGAACCTTCCATTACTTTCGCGATTGAGCCGAAAACGCGCGCCGACGAAGACAAAATTGGCGTTTCCATTCACAAAATCCTCGAAGAAGATCCCGCGCTGCGCTTCTCCCGCGACCCGCAAACCAAGGAATTTCTTCTCGCCGGCTCCGGGCAGCAGCACATCGAAGTCGTCGTCGCCAAGCTTCACAAGCGCTATCACGTCGACCTCACCCTCAAGCCGCCCAAGGTTCCCTACCTCGAAACCATCCGCGGAAAAGCAGACGCCGAAGGCAAGCACAAGAAGCAATCCGGCGGCCACGGCCAGTTCGGCGTTTGCCGCATTAAGATGGAGCCTGCCCCGCGCGGCAAGGGTGTTGAGTTTGTCGACGACGTATTCGGCGGCGCGATTCCCAGAAACTGGATTCCCTCGGTGGAAAAAGGCATTCGTGATGCCGCCGCTCGCGGGTATCTCGCGGGATTCCCCGTGGTCGATTTCCGCGCCATCCTGTACGACGGCAAATATCATGACGTGGATTCTTCGGACATGGCCTTCAAGATCGCCGGCTCACTCGCTTTCAAGGAAGCCATGAAGGTCGCCAAGCCCGCGCTCCTGGAACCAATCATGCACGTGGAGGTTTACGCCCCCGATCAATACTCTGGCGATCTCATGGGCGACCTCAGCGCGCGCCGCGGCCGCATTGCCGGCAGCGAAGCCCGCAGCCACAACGTCATCATCAAAGCGCAGGTCCCTTTCGCCGAAATGCTCACCTACGCCAATGACCTCATCTCCAAAACCCAGGGACGCGCCTCGTACTCGATGGAATTCTCCCACTATGACTACGTCCCCAACGAACTGGCGGAAAAAGTAATCGCCGCCCACAAAGCCACTCACGGCGCGCATCTCGTCGAAGAAGAAGTGTAACTACACTTTTTGCAACCGTGGCATTCTCGCCTGGAAGGGCACGATACGTCGTGCCCTGCTGCTAAATTTCAATTTTCAACCCTGCGCTCTGTCCCGCCAAATTGGAGGTTGCTCGAATTTCGCCGAAAGCTAATAATCACCGAATCATGAAAAACAAATCCGCCCACACCATGGGCCCGCAAACTCGCGCCATCCATGCTGGTGAACCGCAACGCCACGGCGTCGGCGCCTCCGTCGGCGTCGATATCAGCCGCACCTCTACCTTCACTTTTTCTTCCACTGAAGAGGTGAAGCGCTGGGCCGAAGGCAAAAGCAAGGCCTACATCTACACGCGTTACGGAAATCCCACGCTTGCCGTGGCCGAACAGAAAATCGCAGCGCTCGAAGGCGCGGAAGCCGGCATCGTTACCGCCTCCGGTATGGCCGCCATTTCCAGCGCCTTGTTGAGTGTTCTCAAGTGCGGCGATGAACTTATCTCCACCGCGCAGCTTTATGGCGGCACGTACCGCCTCATGCGCGACGTTCTCCCAAACATGGGCATCAAGGTCCGGCACGTCGAGAGCAGCCTTGCGGGCATCGAGAATCTCGTCACCCCACGCACGAAATGCCTCTACGTCGAAACGCCCACAAACCCTTCGCTCCACCTTGTCGATCTGCACAAAGCCATAGCCTTCGCCCGTAAACACAAGCTGGTGTCCATCGCCGACAATACGTTTGCCACACCTCTTCTGCAGAATCCCATCGCGCTGGGTTACGACATGGTGGTGCACAGCGCGACCAAAGCTTTGGCGGGACACTCGGATGTGATTGCCGGCGTCGCCGTGGGCAGCAAACGCTACATCGACGGCGTGCGGCAGATGGTGATCTATCTGGGCGGCTCGATGGATCCGGAAGTGGCGTTCCTGCTGATCCGCGGGATCAAGACCATGGGTTTGCGCGTGGAGCGCCAATGCGAAAACGCCATCGCCGTGGCGAGATACCTGGAGAAGCATCCGAAAGTAGCAAGAGTTCATTATCCGGGATTGCCATCACATCCCGACCACAAATTGGCGAAAAAACAGATGCGGAGCTTTGGTTCCATGCTGGCTTTTGATTTGAAAGGTGGATTGCCGGCGGCGCGGCGTTTTTGCGATCGTGTAAAACTATTTTTGCTGGCGGTGAGCCTGGGCGGCACGGAATCGCTGGTGATCCTGCCAATCTACAGCTCGCATTACCGAATGAACAAAGAAGAATTGCGCCGTGCGGGGGTTAGTCCCGGAACCGTGCGCGTTTCCATCGGGCTTGAGGATTCAGCCGATTTGATTGCCGATTTGAAACAAGCTCTGGCGTAATTGTTCGGCGCGTTTTTCCTTGCTGCAATTCATCGTGCAGGCAGCGCGCGATGGCGCAGAGTTCTTCAGGGGCTAAAGCCCAGTGAAGCGAAATACTTTACGGCACGACTAAAGTCGTGCCCTCCTGAACTGCCGATGCCCGCCGGTCTTCCCGGTAGGAACCGGGACGCACACAATGCGTAAGACCGGCGGCTACACGGGAAAGAGATCATTCCGCGGGGGCGGAGTCCACCGGGGCGGGCACCGACCACTCTTCTTTTTCCGGCAATTGCGACTTCACGATATCTTCCAGCTCGTGTGAACTTTTCACCTGGTCCGGATAGTTGTGCGCGGTGATGTCAAACGTGCAGCCATATTTGGCGCGGACGGCTTGCAGCTCTTCCTGCAAGCGGAAAGAGATGCGCTTGGCATTCAGGGTGTCGGTCTCCGGCAGAACCAGGCCAAAGAGGTCCGGCGACAAGCGATAAATGGAATCCGTGGGCCGCAGTTTACGGGACATGGCTTTGGCAGCGTCGCCCCAGGACGCGGTGATGGCGTCGGCCTTTGCGCCGGCCGCTCCAGGCTTGGATTTCACCAGCAGCAGGGAAAGCGTTTTTTCCATGGTCATGGCGCGGCGGAATTCCATGGTCAGGCGATCCCAGAAGTGGTTCAGGTCGGGCATGGATTGCAGCAAATCGGTGCTGCCCTGGAGCCTGAGCTCCACGTTGCGCTCGAGTTCCGCGAGGAGATTTCCTTTCAATTGGCGCACGGTGCCCTGACGGTCGAAGAGGTAGCCGAGAAAAAGTAGCGTCAGCGCAATAAAACCAAAAAAAGCGACGCGCAGGGTCCACTTGTTGCCTTCGGGATGCACGAACACCAGGGGATACATGAAGGTAGCAAGTCCGCCGGCAAGAACAAAGACAAATACCGCGGAAATAATGGTGAGCTGGAACTCGCGGCGCTCGAGTTGATCCAAATCCTTGCGGTTCAGTGTAGCCATGGGCCGGGATGCCCTCCTGCCATACACGCGATGCGCGCGATCTGCGCGGTGCGGGGGATGCGTAGTTCCATAGTGGGCGCGGAACGCGGGAAGGGCAATGGAGCCGAGGTGCGGTGCGGCGAAAGAGATAAGGACGAGAGGAGAGCGAACAGCGCGCAGCGATCGGCGAACAGTGAACACACGAAGAGATAACGCAGGGAGGCTGAGTACGCAGAGCAGAGAGACTTTTAGTTTGAAGGATACTCCCCCACCCCAGGGGGCAATTTGCATGAATATCAAAAGAAACGAGTTGTGAAAAAAGCAATTCGTATCGATATGAAAACAAAGGAGGGACAAGCCGGGTTGCAAACAGGCAGCATAAGACGAAGAGGGGGACCCCCCTCCCCCCTGTTTTTTGTAAGTATGGAATCTAAAGGAGTTGCAGGAGCGGATTTTGTAAGTATGAGATCTAAAGGAGTTACGGGAGAAACAGGAATAGGTAGAACTCTGCGGCGTCATAAGGAGGGCGACGTCGGAGAACATAAAACATGATAGCACGACACAGATAGCATGTCAAGAAGTTTATCATATTGGTATCATTCGAATGGAGTGGTAAAACATTGAAAAGTCAGCAGGTTGGAGGGTTAAAAGATCGAAGGTGGGGAATCATGGGAAACGGCTTGCATTTGACTACGCGCGGCGGGAGGATCTTCGTGTCATGTTGCAACCGGGCCAACTCGTGCGCGTAAACCTTGCCGGCCTGCAGGCCGAGGGCGTGATGTTCCAAGCCGCGGTGACCGACGCGGTTGCCCACATTGTGAAGCAGACTTCGGAAGAACCGCCCAAATACCTGGTAAAGCTTTTGTTCTCCTTCCGCGGCGTTACCGAAGTCGAAGTCCCCGCCGACCGCATCCACGCGGACAAGAAAACGGAATAGAGAAAAGAGAAAATCCCCACCCTTGCAAAGACCGCAAGGATGGGCCACCCGCCCGGCGACCCAGAGATGGTGTTTTTTGGACCTCTGTTGGTGGCTAGGGGAGGGGCTATTCACGATTGTTTGCGGTACAATCGCACCGATGGTATCGTGAGCTTGCAAGATCTCGGTCCTGAGTGCCGCAGGAACGCGAGACCAGTCCAGTGACAAAGACCTTCCTCCAACGCGAATTAGATGAGGTTTTCGCCCGTCCCCCATTGAGAGAAGTAGCATTCGAGATTCGATTCGCGCCCCGCCTTCGTGTCAACGCAGAACTGTGGAAAATCCAGGACGAAATCGTGGAAGAATATCCGGCGCTTTCAATGGAGCAAGCGCTCCAGACAAGCGGCACGTTGTTACCTGTCAATGTTTTTCAGAATCCAAATGCGGCGCGTGCGATCAAGATTTCTCAGGAGAACTTCGTTGTAGCGTTCACAAGATACACGCGATTTGAAGACTTTAAGGCCGAAGTCATTGCGAAAACGAACAGATTCTGTGAGAAATTCGATGTGTCTACGGTTTCACGCGCCGGCCTGCGGTACGTCAACAACTTCATCGTTCCTGGTTCGGGGAAGACCAGTGAAATTCTGCGCTATGTTCGGCCAGTCATCGATTTTGACCGACTCGACGCAGATGAGATTCAGCATTTTGTGGCCGAAGTGAGAATGCGGCAGCGAGAACATCTTGTCACGCTTAGAGGAGCCCTCTTGGCTCCATTAGAGGGAGGGCAACGCGTGTACGTGCTCGACGTAGACTGTCACAGTAGCGAATCACACTCGTCACGGGACATCGCGAAACTTCTGGACGCTTATCATGAAACCGCTCAATTGTTCTTTCTTGACCATGTGACCGAAGAGTACAAGGATGTTATGAGGGGCAAGTCGTGAATCTGCGGATGCCAACTATTTCGGTTTCTTCAGACCGTACCTACGGGCCAGGAGCAATCGACCCGATTGCGTCATTTATGGACATGACGATGGTTGGAGGCACGGCGCTTCTGCTCGGCTCTGAGATTCCTGGGCAGCGCTCAGAAGAATACGTACTCTTGAGGTCAGAAATGATTATGGAGTACGAACAGGTGATCGCTGACCTTCGACGGCAGCTCGTCCACTACAAGCGCCTCGTTGCTCATCTTGTAGCTCCGCGCGAGGCGCAAGACGACTACGACACTACGCGCGGAGTGCTCCCAATGGATGCACAGTCGGTTAAGGTTGTAAATTCCATCGTGCAGGCGGACGTGCCGCAATCGGCGATTTTCCGCGATTTTGATGAAGGGGATTCATAAATATGTTCGTCCCGGTCGCGGACATGACGTGTCTGCGCCAAGGCGACATTCTCGACGGAATTCCGTTTCCGCGACTGAGTACGGGAGATACATGTATCCTAGGCCGTTTGCCACCCGAAGTGTCCCAGCCTTCGATTCCCCAACTTCCAGCCCTCACTAGCACGCATCGGGAAGATTCTCAGTGGTTGATTGCGCAAATACCAGTTCGGCTATCCTACTGCGCCGTGATGTCGCAATGCTGTGAACTCGAGCCGCGAAATGGGCAGATCGGCATACCAGCTTTCGCACTCGCCCGGCTGATTCCGATTCCGAAGCAAATCATGGCGGACGTGCAGCGCCTTGCGAGTCTCAAGAGTAACAAAGACCCGCGTGATGGCAGCGACCCCGGGTACGTAAACCTGTTCTACATTCCGGCAAGGCCGGAGCTTAATGAAAAAGAGTGGGTGGTAGATTTCAATCAGACGATCTCGATACCCGGCAAAGAGTTCCCGGCAATCATGCGTGGCAAGAAGTTGCAGATGGAAGACGAGTGGCGGGTGAAGTTTAAGATCAAGCTCGCGACATGCTTGGCTCGGCTAACCAACGAGGAGCGAGCAGCTGGCCTGAACGATCCGTGGGTCGGCAAGCAAACGGACATCCCATTTCCCCCATCAAGTGCGAAGAAATAACTGTCTGCCCCCATGCGCGACGTTTGCCGTCCGGCACAGACGCGGACGGCTCCCAAGAACGTGCCGGGGCATCACCCTTCTTAGCGTTCGTCTCATTATTTTCGAATACGAGTTTCGAAATACCGACTCCTAGTAATTGATGTGCAGCAACTCTGGCGGGTGCACTGTGCAGTTCTCACACCTGAGAACAAATTGTATCTCGAGTCGGTGCGTCCGATCCGGCGTTTTGATTTTTAAGGGCACTGCTATTCCAGTGGTGGCAGGGATTGTTGCGAACATCATCTGTCGGTCGTAGTCCGGTGCACCGACTGGTTTCATGAATCGTTTGGGCTCATCAGCAAAGGTACACTGTTCGCAGATTCTGAGGAAAATCGAACCGTTAGTTGCTTGAACAGGTGATTTGTTGACGACCGTCGCAGTGAATGAAATGGTGCCGTCAATTCCTCGTGGAACGGACGATTCGGTTACTCCGAGGTTTTCGAGCGTGTCCGTGACATTCCCTAGCGAGGAAACCAACTCTGCTCTTTGGGGAGTGAGAGCCTTTTGCGTGGCTTCAAGTTCTGCTCTCAGCCGGGCTGCTTCCTTTTGAAGTCCCGATGTCTTTACTTGGGTCTGCAGGTCGCTCAGTTTCTGCGTGAGCGTGCTGAATGACTGCAAGAACTGTGCTGTATTGCTGTCTTGAGCCTTGTTCGCAGTCTCGACGGCTTTCTTTAATCCACCTATCTGCCGTTGGTCCTCTTCGTGCACGGCGGAAGCTTTCTTACCCGCGTAGTAAGTGTTTATCGTGCCGCCGACTCCCAGGGTCACGATTAGAGATAGCACCGCAGCCCTACGCCAGGTCGCTTGATGCGCACCCCAGTCCTTTGCGAGTTGAAACGCCGCAATGAAAGCTGTCGCTAGGTTCAGAACGTAGTTCATTGTCGGGCCAGTCTCGCCTATAAGAGCTTTCTGAAGTTCGCCAAGAGCGGAGCGATTCTTTCGTACATCTCGATGTGTTTCCATTCGCGGTCCCGTTCCGCCCTGATTGGGGTACAGTGGCATAGGTATTGAGAGATCGGCCAGTCGTAGTCATTGAGAAGATTCGCATTCTGGATTGAAGCTAGTTCGGACTCCGACAGCGTCTTAGCGGGGGACCAGTCCTCGGGCCTTCCGGCCCTCAAGCCAGTGTGATTGCCGAAGAATTGAATCAGGTTCCGGTAGTGAAGAAGGAACCCCTCGATGCAGAGGTAGTAGTCATTTGCGTCGGCATATTTCCGCTCGCGCAATCGGCTATAGCAGTAATCGAGCATATTCATCTCGTAGAGAATCGTTTCAGAGTGTTCGAGCTTCGGGGGGCGCGAAACCCTCTCTGCGTTGCTTTCCATCGGTGTACCCTCTGGTGGCGCGAATTGCCAAGAAGTTGACTTGGTGCCCAGGAAGCGCCGCGATCTCTGACTGCATCGTTGATCCAGTATAACCTCAGCCCCATGGCTCCGCGCCCCTGTCCCATCGATTGAGGCGCGGAGGTGTGTCCCGTGGGTTCAGCCGGGACGCCTCGACTGGAGTCGGGGTAGACGCCAAGCGCAGATGACACCAGAAAAGAAAGAGCGCAAAGGGTGCGCCAGGCGCGGGTACAATGTTTCGGCAGAGCGTAAGTTTTAGAGGTGAGCGCAGATGATTCCCATTGAAGGTCTATTTGAAGCGCACATTACCGTTCGCGATTTGCAGCGGTCGATCGTTTTCTACCGCGATGTGATTGGGCTGGAGCTGGGGATCCAGCAACCGGAACGTCCTGCGGCCTTTTTCTGGGTCGGCGGGCGTGGCCGGTCCATGTTGGGAGTTTTTTCTTTGGGTTCGTGTCCTCTCACGATGCAAAATCACGTGGCCTTTCAAGTAAAACTGGAAGACGTTTTAGCGGCCCCGGCACGACTGCGCTCTGCAGGCATCACTCCACTAGGGGGCGGTAGAGAGCCGATTGATGAGCCGGTCGTCTTTGCGTGGGCTCCCGCCGCATCCGTATTTTTCGATGATCCGGATGGAAACCTTTTGGAGTACATCTCGATGCTGCCGGATCCGCCACGGCCTGAGTTGGGATTGGTGTCATGGAGCGAATGGCAAGCACGGTCTTCCCGGCAGGAGCCGGGACGTCCCGGTAGAAGTAACCGGGATGCACACAACGCAAAAGGGACGCCGCTACATAAACAGCGGAAAGAGTGGCCCCTCGTGCGATGCTCTCGGGGTATACGGGCGAAGGGGGGTGGCGAAGAAGAAGCAGATCCCTCGACTCCGCTCGGGATGACGCGAGGGGAGGAGAAGGAGCGGGCGGGGCAAGCCCCGCCCCTACACTGGCGGAAGCAACCCGTTGGTGGCGGGGGGAGCGGGGAGAAGTTCACAGTCAAAATCCCCAGTCTCCCCGACCGGATCGGAGCCGCTACAGGGAGTGAAAAGCAGATCCCTCGGTTACCCTCGGGATGACAATGCGGGAGTGGGTGTAAAAAGCAGAAACGGGCGTCCCGGTTTTACCGGGACGCCCGTGACCGATTTATTATTGTTGTAAAGTGGTGTCGACCGCTCTAATTAGAGGGGTTGAACGTTCGAGGCCTGCAGACCCTTGGGGCCCTTGGTGACTTCGAATTCAACAGCTTGGCCATCATTCAACGACTTGTAGCCATCAGCCACGATCGCGGAGAAATGGACGAAAACGTCCTCACCGCTTTGGCGCTGGATGAATCCAAAGCCCTTGCTGGCGTTAAACCACTTCACTGTTCCTTGTTCTTTGCTCACTGCGTTACTCTTTTCTGTCGGCCGGGTTACGGCCGTACTTGAAAACGGCCGCGAACGGCCGAATTCATCTTGATTAAGCTATCTGGTGCCTTATCGCGTGTCACCGGTGAAGGTGAACGCGCTCCGAACCCCTCTAAAGAGTTTCGGCCGTCTTCGGCCTCATTTTGGGGGCGCGCAAAGCGTGCTTCCAAAATAAAAAAGGCCGCAAGTTTGACCTTGCGACCGCTTTACGATTCCAAAGGCGATACAAGAGCAACAAACGCAAAACCAGAGTACCACGGTTTGCGGCGCTTGGCTAGCTATTTTTTTACCGGTTTGAATGCAAAGAGTTACGCGGAGGCGGGAAGCGAACGGCGAGCAGCGAAAAGCAGATCCCTCGCTATGCTCGGGATGACAATAATAGAAGGATGGCGGGCGCTAGTTTTTGCGGGTGAAGCTGAAGGCTTCGGTCTGTGTTTTGCCTTTGTCGAGATACGTCCATTCCTGGGTGAGGTGCTGGCGGTCGGGAATGGTAAGGGTGAGGCCGATCATGCGGCCTTCGTCGGGGGTTTTTAGGCCGGTGACGCGAACGAGGGAGAAGACAATTTTGTTTGGCGCACCGGTGAGGGGTTCGGTCTGCATCTGGGGCTGATTGCCGGCGCTGCAATAGTGGGTGACAACGAGGCGATTGCCGTCGGCGGAGTACATGGTGATCATCTCGGGTTCACCGGCGGGCATCAGGTGCTCCATGACGACGCTGCCGCCAGAGGCCAGCGAGTAGCTGAGCTTCCCGGGATTGCCGGTGCTATCGGAACCCTCCCATTCGCCAACCAGGGATTTCAACTGGTCAAAGGCGGAGAGGGGGGCGGGGGCGGGCTTGGCTTGCGCGAAAGCGAAGGCCGAGAGCAGGGCGAAGGCGAGCACGAGCGGCAAAGGATTTCTTTTGGATGACATGGACAAAGACCTCCAGGAGGAGATGTTTCGGGTCAACAGGATTTTGCGCCGGCAGGCCGGCCTTGTCGAGAAGAATTACGGGGCAAGCTGGATTGGAGACGATTGAAGGCATCACTGCGAAGCAGTGAATGTGCGGAGTGGGTCACCCCCGTAGCGGCGGAAAGCGTTGACCGAAGCGTGAGCGGGTCCGTAGCATGGATAGATGCGGCAAACGATCAGGTTGACGGGATGCATGGTCCTGCTGGCGGTGGGTTTATGCGGCTGCGAGGATGCGGGGAAAAAACCTGTGCGGGCGCAGGTTCCGGCGCTGGCCGCGCAGGCGACGCACCAGGCTCCTGTGGAAGTAGCAGCCTTGCCGCTGGTGCATCCCGCATGGATGCGCTTCGCGTTGCTGCCGCCGCAGATGCCGGGCAGCAAGGAATACCTGATCCAGAGGGTGGAAGAAAAGTTTGCGGCGGGCGAACGGAATTACAAGGCCGGGCACCTGGAAGCGGCGCGCAAGGATTTTGACGATGCCGTGGACTCGATGCTGGAAAGCGGTTACGACATCGACAGCGACCCGCGGTTGAGCGAACTGTTTCACCACGTGGTGGACGCCGTTTACACCTACGAACTGCAGGCGTTTCGCGCGGGCGACGGATTCAGCGAAACGCCGGCGGTGCCCGCAGCGATTGATGAAGTGGCGGAAATGACCTTTCCAGTGGATCCGCGGCTGAAGGAGCGCGCGGAGGAAGCCGCGAAAAATATTTCGCACGACCTGCCGCTGACGGTGAATGACGAGGTGCTGTCGTTTCTGAATTTCTTCCAGACGCCGCGGGGCCGCGCGATCGTGGAGACCGGGCTGCGGCGCTCCGGCAAATACCGTGAAATGATTTCCAGGGTATTACGGGAAGAGGGCGTACCGCAGGACTTGATCTACCTGGCGCAAGCGGAGAGCGCGTTCCAGCCGCTGGCGCTTTCGCGGGCCGGGGCGCGAGGCATCTGGCAATTTGTGGCGTATCGCGGGCAGGAGTACGGGCTGCGGCACACCTGGTGGATTGACGAGCGGCAGGATCCGGAAAAGGCGACGCGCGCGGCGGCGCAGCACCTGCGCGATCTCTACGGAATATTTGGCGACTGGTATCTGGCGATGGCGGCGTACAACTGCGGGCCGGGAAACGTGCAGAAGGGCATCGAGCGCACCGGGTACGCGGATTTCTGGGAGCTGTACAAGCGCAAGGTGCTGCCGCGCGAAACCAAGAATTACGTGCCGATTATCCTGGCGTTGACGCTGATCGCCAAAGATGCGCCGCACTACGGGATCTTGGCGGATCCCGAGCAGCCGGTGCCCAGCGACGTGGTGAAGCTGGGGCGGGCCATCGATCTGCGGCTGGTGGCGGAGACCATTGATGTGGATGTGGAGACGCTGCGCGCGCTGAACCCTTCGTTATTGCGGCTGGCGACCCCGGATGATTCCTCGTTCGAGTTGCACCTGCCGGTGGGAACGGCGGAGAAGTTTTCCGCGGAGATCGCGGACATTCCCGCGGGCAAGTGGGTGAGCTGGCGGCGGCACCGTGTGGCGGAGGGCGAGACGCTGACGGCCATCGCGAAAAAGTACCGGGTGACGCCAGCCTCGATTGCCGACGCTAACAGCCTGGAGCGGGGCGCGAAGCTGGGAGCCGGAGAGAAACTGATCATTCCCGCGGTGCGGCCGGAAGCGGAGACGAAAAGCCGGCTGGTCAAGTACCGCGTACACAAAGGCGACACGCTCGGGGGGATTGCCGAGCAATTCAGCGTGCAAACCGAGGATGTGCGCAAGTGGAACCGGCTGAAGTCGAATAAGGTGGGCCGCGGGATGGTGCTGCGGATTTATACCGTCGGCGGGGCGCCAGAGGCGCGTCCGGTGCGGAGTTTGTCCAAGTCGAAAAAGAAGAGTGTGCCATTGGCTGGGGACGGCGGCGCAAAGAGGCCATCCACTGGACCTCAGTAGTAACTAACTTATTTTCAATAACTTATAATGGATGCGAGGGAGGGCGCTGAGGGCGCGGAGCCCCTGCTTCCGGCTCCCTTGGCCGTGTTTGGGTCTGCGGTGCCCGGGCCAACCTCAGAACGCTTGACAACCTAGCGCGAGTACGGTAACAACTGCGCAGTGGCGGAGTGCGCTCAGTTCTCTCCGGCCGGTGCGACGCTGGGCGAGGAGCAGGCCAGAAGATTCCCCCCAGGGGAGGATGAAATGGAATTCGAGAAAGACAATTTGGAAGATGACAACGAACTGTCCCGGCTGGAAGAGGAAGATGAGCTGGCGGGCGACGCCGACGAGATTGTGGAAGAAGAGATTCTGATCGTGGCGGAAGAACCTGAGGAACAAGCGCCGCCGGCCAAACCGGCGAAGAAGAAGAGAGCGAAGAAACGGGCTAAGAAGGCTGCGAAAAGAAAAATTGGAAAGAAAAAGAAGAAGACTCGGAAGAGCGCGAAGAAAAAGGCAAGAAAAAGGAAACCCAAGAAGGCCGCGAAGAAGAGAAAAAGGCGGTAGTTCCCATATTTCTACGCACAGGGTTTCGGCAGGAAAAGGCCTGTTCGCCGCGGCGGACGGGCGTTTTCTTTTTCGAACCAGGAAATTCCAAAGAGAACTTGGACTGGCGTGCAGGGGCTTCCGATTTGGTGCGGCCTCCGCATTCAAATTGGGAAGAGGGGGACGGGACCGCGCGCAGAGCTTGCCGGGAGCGCCAAGTGCCGTTAGGATAACGCCGCATGTTACGGGCACTGGAACAGATACGGCGAATGCGCGGCGGGGCGCAAGCGCACTTGATGCGCTGCTCGGATGGGCACTACTACGTGGTGAAGTTCCAAAATAATCCGCAGCATCGAAGGGTTTTGGTCAATGAGCTGCTAGGTACCAAACTGGCGGCACGGCTGGGGCTGCCCACGCCGCCGGCGGAGGTGGTGGAGGTGAGCGAGGAATTAATCCGGCTGACGCCGGAGCTGGCGGTGGAAACGGCGCGCACGCGGATTCCCTGCACGCCCGGGCCGCAATTTGCCTCGCGGTATCCGGGGGATCCGCGGGAGCTGACGCTGCATGACTTTCTGCCTGACGCGCAGCTGCGCGCGCTGGACAATCTACATGATTTTGCGGGCATGCTGGTTTTCGACAAATGGACATGCAACACCAACGGCCGGCAAACGGTCTTTTTTCACGAAATGCGCGAGACCTCGCAAGGATCCCTGGGGTTGGCGGGCAGCGCGGTGAACCGTGAAGCGGAACAACAGGCGGGCTACCGCGCGCTGATGATCGACCAGGGCTTCTGCTTCAACGCCGGGGAATGGAACTTTCCTGACGCGCCGCTGCGCGGGCTGTACGCGCGCAACGGCGTCTACGAGGGCGTCACCGGCATGGAATCGTTCGCGCCTTGGCTGGAGCGGCTGGAAAAGCGCATCACCGAGCGCGTGCTGGACGAAATCAGCCGGGAAATTCCGCCGGCATGGTATGACGATGACTACGACGCGCTGCTGCGGCTGCTGGAGCAAACCTTCCGGCGACGAACGCTCGTGCCCGAGCTGCTGCTTTCGGCCAGGAATTCAAATCGCCAGCCGTTTCCTTACTGGACGTGAACTATGACTAAAACCAGTGCTGTGATGAATGATTCCCTGAACGCCCCGGGCGAGCGAGCCTGCGTCTACCGTGTACTGCGCTACACGCCAAACCTGGTGCGCGACGAATGGGTGAATATCGGTGTGCTGGTGTTCGACCCCGCCACCGGTGAGCGCCGGCTGCGCCTGATCGAGGAACCGGGGGAGTACGCGCGGGTGCGCCGGCTGCACCCGCAAGCAGACGAGACACTGCTCCGCGCGCTGCGCGACGACCTGGAAGACCGCTTGGCCGCGGCCGTACGGGTGAATGGCGGGGGCCACGCCGAGGGACCAACTGCCTGGCTGGGATTGCTGGAGAAATGGGACAACACCCTTTCCAACGCACTGCAGCTTGCGCCGCAGAAAGGGATTCTCGGGGGCGATCTGGACGTGGAGATCGAGCGGCTCTACAACGACCACGTCGCGACACAGCGCGTGACCGGGCGCGTGGGCGCTACAGGAAGCCGCGGCGTGATGCGCCACTACTGCGCGCAGGTTTTCCGGCAGGCGCGGCTGTGGGACCGCCTGCAAAAATCCGTGCGTGTGGAGGAATATACCTTTCCCGGCGACCCCATGCGCCTGGACTACGGCTACCGCCGCAACGGCACGCAAGGATTTGTGCAAACC
>JBGOTL010000036.1:0-28769 GCA_041476465.1 Candidatus Acidiferrum sp.
CTCTTCCTGCGCCTCGGTCGTGGATCCAGCAACATGCGGCGTGGTGATCACGTTCGGAAGCCCAATCAGCGGGCAACTCTTCGGCGGCTCTTCCGCAAAAACGTCCAGAGCCGCTCCCGCCACGTGGCCATCCTTGATCGCCGCTGCCAGGTCAGCCTCGTTGATCAGCTCCCCGCGGGCCGCGTTGACGACGCGAACTCCCTTCTTCATTTTCGCGATGGACCCGGCATTAATCATGTCACGCGTTTGCGGACTTACCGCCGTGTGCAGGGAGATGAAATCACTTTCCGCCAAAAGTTTATCCAGCGGCACGAGTTCCACGGAGAGCTCCCGCGCGGCCGCTTCGCTGATGAATGGATCGAACGCCAGCACGCGCATATCAAACGCTTCGGCCCTCGACGCTACCTCGCTCCCGATGCGTCCCAGCCCGATCAGTCCCAGCGTCTTGCCGCGCACCTCGGCGCCGGACGAAGATTTCTCCCAGCGCCCCTCGCGCATGGCTGCGTCAAATTTTGGAAGCTGGCGCACCAGCGCCAGCAACAGCGCAAACGTATGCTCCGCCACGCTCACCGAACTCCCGCCCGGCGTGCTCATCACCAGCACGCCGCGCTTCGTGGCTTCGTCGAGATCGATATTGTCCACGCCGACCCCAGCGCGCCCCACCGCCCGCAGTCTCTTTGCCTTATCCAGTAATTCGGCTGTTACTTTGGTGGCGCTGCGCACGATCAGCGCGTCGGCATCGGCGATCTCCCCGTGTAAAGTATCCTTAGTCGTCAGTACGATTTTCCATCCCGGCTGCTCCTTCAGCAATTCCACGCCGCGCTCGCTGATCTTGTCGGCTACAATGACCTTCATGAGTCCTCTTCTCTGGTGCGTAACAGCCGCCCGGGCACGCTGTGTCCACCGCTCCGCGCTCGCCTTTCAAAACGGTCTCTTCCCACGATCTGGAAACAATTAAAGTTAGCGGGCGGTTCGCGCGCTGTCAAATCAGCAAGATTTATGGCGCGGTGCACAGTTTCTTCGCGGGCCTCTCCGGCCGTCTGCTATATTCGTGGGCTGAGGAATGCGCCATGAGTCTTGCCGAAAGAATCCAAAAAGACATTGTCAGTGCCATGCGAGCGAAGGACGAACTGCGCCTTAGCGTGTTGCGAGGCATCAAGACAGCGATGAAGAACAAAGAGGTGGAGAAAATCCGCGCGCTCGATGAAGCGGAGTCCATCCAGATCCTGCAGATGCTCGTGAAGCAGCGCAAGGAATCCATCGAGCAGTTCACCAAGGGCAATCGCCCGGAACTTGCGGCCAAGGAAACCAGGGAGCTCGCCATCCTCGAGACCTATCTGCCGGCGGGCCCCAGCGAAGCGGAAATGGACGCCGCCATCGCCAAAGCCATCGCTGAAACCGGTGCGAACTCCATCAAACAGATGGGCGCCGTGGTAAAAGCCGCCAAGGCCGCGCTCGAAGGAAAAACCGTCGATGGCAAAGCGCTGAGCGACCGCGTCCGCGACCGCTTGCCCAAGTCCTAGAGACGCTGCGCCCATGCCTGCTCAAAAGGATCCGAAGGATCGAAACAGTTTCGCCCTCGCAGTGCTTCGTGTCGGCGTGGGCATTTTATTCTTGATCTTCGGCCAATACAAAGTTTTCGGAACGCAATTCACGCTGCACGGCGGCATTCAGTTTTGGATCAACAAATTCCTCGAAGGAGGGGCCTACCCATTCATGGCGCCCGTCCTTCGGAATTTCGTTCTTCCCCACGCAACTCCCATCGCCTTCCTGGTCGCTTACGGTGAGCTGGCCATTGGCATTGCGCTCGTCTTGGGTGTGCTGGTGCGCCCCGCAAGCCTGTGCGGGTTCATCTTCATGCTCCTTTTGCTTTTTTCGTCGGATTATCCCGGGTCCGGCGCGCCCTTCTGGCAATACTTCGGCGCATCTCTGAGCCATTCTGTCTTTGCCCTGTGCTTCATGGCATTCCTGATCGGGCGCGCGGACCACAAATTCTCCTTGTCCGCCCTGCGGAAAAATAGCCCCACGAAGTGACGCGAATTCCCTCTAGTGTCCAGCCGGCTTCAGCACGGCGGTATTCCGCTCGTCGTTGGCAATGATCCGGTACAGCTTCTTCAGGTCTTCCATTTTGCTCACCGGCACGCTCAGTTCCTTCACCTCAAACGCCCGCGTATAGCGCAATACGTTGCCGCTTACTTCCGTCTTGCTGTGGTAGCTGGCAAAGCTGTAGTCCGCATTCACCGGCGGCGGTAAATCATCCACTTCATAGCCCGCGGGCAACGTGATTTCAATCGTGTCCGCGTTCCTCTCTGGCCCGTCGAATTCCACTGGGTACAGCCGTGGCTCCTTTTTCTCCAGAAGATCACTTGAATTGGAGCCCAGGATTCTGGGACGTACCAGCAACAGGTTCCCAGCGGTCTTCGCGTAATTTTGCGCCACCAGGGAATACTGGTAACCGAATGGCTGGTCTATTTGATTCAAATTGGAAGAAGACGCTTTGGTGATTTGAAACGCGGAAAGCGAGTGCGAGACCATAGTCTCAATAAACTTGACCCGGTCTGCATCTTTGGTGACAGATTTTAGGCTGGCGCGCTGCTGAGTGCCGTAGTCACCGTTGCGCTGCTCAACAAAATCGCCGCTTAGCGTTCCTGTTGACGTCAGCACCAGCTTCGCCGCCCGCACAACTCCATTCGTCGCGGCAGGCAGCTGCGGGACCTTTATAAGTTCGCCGCCGTCCGGGGTGACCAGCAGAGCATAGCTTTCCTGCAATTCACCTCGCAGGTTTCCGAACGGCGTGAATTCATCTGTCGGATCAAAAATGAGCAGGCGCCCCAACTTGGGATAAGTAATAACCATGTGCAGGGATGCATCATTTAAATCATTAGGCAAGCGGATGGCCAGCACGACATGGTTAAACCATCGCGTGGCGGGAGTGGCTGGAGTGATGGTTCCGCGCTCTGTGTTGATATTCAAATAATACGACTCGACGCCAATTTCGCTCAGCATGGTACTCAACAGGGTGGCCTTATCTTTGCAGTCCCCGTACTTGTGCAGAAAAATCTCGGGCGCAGGATGCGGCTGCCATCCTCCGATCCCCAGCTGGATGGCCACATAGCGAATATCTTTTTGCATGAATTCAGCCAGCGCGCGCATCTTGGCAAGAGTTGTCGCGCCAGTTGCGGTGATCTCCGCCGTTTTTTTCTTGATCTCCGGAGAAACCTCCCGCCTTCCATTGGCTAGGCCGTTCTCCCATATGCCCATGGCCTTCCAGTCTTGGAATCCATTGACCCGTCCACTGGCGTTGCCGAACAGTGAAATAACCATGAACCCAGCGACGCTCTGCCATGGCGGCATTCCGCCCTCCGGCTTGATTGCCGTGACATCGCTCACTGCCCATTGCCATTGGCCACCTCCGCCTGAAGGCGGCACCTCGGGGTGATTCAGCCAAACGGTTTTATACTCCCATCCAGGCGGAAGCTGCAGGGAGTAATGCGCTTCTCGAACTGGCACTTCCGCTCTCTGAAAGGCCCAAACATCCTGCATCACATAAGGGCGCAATTCCTGCTCGATCTCGTAACCAATTACATTGCCGGGATCCGCCGCCGGAATCGTCAGGATCTTGGACTTGAGGTCGGTCATCAATTCCCCGTTTTGCACTCCTAATAGGGCCGTCTCAATCGCGTCCTTCTCTTTCACCTCGTAGTCCTTTCCCTGCGAGGGAATACACCAGCCATGAATATTGTTGATCTTCGTCTCGGCATCGAAATTCGCGTGGAAAGTGCCGTATTCCCGGCCATCGGGGCGCAGGATTTTATAGACCCGGCGTTCCACCTTTTTGATCTTCCCGTTCGACTGAACGCTGAGGATGTCTTCGGAGTAAAGCAGAACAGCGTTTGTCTTTTCGTCGTGCGCCGGAAGGGCCCCATTGGCAGCGATGTGCATCCACTGAGGGGCGTCCGCGCATCGAGCGGCAGGGATCCTCACCAGGAGAAAAAAGAACAGTCCTGCGAGATAAATTCCCCGGCGGGCGCGCTTAATTTCCACCAGAGGCCCCAATCGGTTGCAATACGATTTGTTGGTCATCCCCGCTACTGACGGATTGATAGAAATTGCGCAGCGCACCGTAATATTTTTGTTCCAGGATGGTAAGGTCGCTTCTGAGATGCCGTTCGAGATGAAGCGAGCCTTTGTTATTTTCGACCTTCAGGCTGTAAGCCATGACTTTTGCGTCGTTGTTTACTGCCTGCGGCAGACTGCCTACTTGCCAGCCCAGCGGCAGCTCAATGCGAACATCATCGGTTTTCTCAAACGGGTAACGAAAGTAGAGCGGATGGACCCTGGTGGAATGTTCATACATGTGTTTTTCGGGACCGCTGAACAGACCCACCGGAAACAGCGCTCGCTTTCCCGCACCAGAAACCCAACCGGGAACCTTCAACGTGTATTCAGCCACCAAGGCTGGTGCGGAGCTCGCCCAATCGGGCTTGTTGGTGAGTTCGGCTTCACTCCCAGCAGGAATGATTTCCTTCACGTAGTCTTCCAGAAGTTTTTTACGGTGGGCTTCATCCTCGTTGTGCTCTCCAACTCTTCGCCATTGCGCTTCAAGACCGGTAAAGGTAACCGTCAGCTTGCCCTCCAGCGATCCGTCCGAGACCAGATTCAAATCTGCTTTGCGAAGAATTTGCGATACCGAACTCTCGGGTAACGTGGTGGTCACCCAAGTGCCGCCGTCTTTGTCCAGCTTCAAGCCCGAGGTATTTGTCTCCGACCAGGGCAACAGGCCGAATGGTGTAAACGCTGCACCGGGATCGAAATAGGTGTCTTTTCCGTTCAGCTTCACCAGCACAACGTTCGTGTTGAGGTCCTTGGTTCTCATCATGTTGGGTTTGAAGAAGTGATCGTCGCGGGTTGCGATTCTGACAGGAGCGGCGTCGAAGCCCGCGGCGCGCGCCAGCCCCAGAAATACCCATGTGACCTGATAACCGTCGCCAAGCCCTCGCTTCCAAACATCCTCAACATTGTTGATCTCTTTTTCTTTGGCGCGCTTCTGTTCCTGTTCGGTTTTTTCAAGTTCGTAGGAAGTGTTGCGGATTTTCTGGACTCGCGCGTAGATTTTCTGCAATTTGACATCGGGCGAATCACTCGGAGCAACAATCTCTGCGACGGCCTGTTCCATCGCCTTGCGTTTGTTGACAAAGTTCTCTGCCGCTTCGTTCATCTTCTTTCCTTGTCTTTTCCAAAACTTTTCTTGTTCTTTTTCAAACCCGTCTTCGCTGTAAACGAAATCCACGCGGTACTTCATGGCGGCTTCCGGCGGCATGTCGTCTTCCGCTTGAAACGCGGGAATGTCTTGCGCCTCCATGTGAATCAATTTGTTCTCGTTCACCGGGGGCTTGGCGCCTTCCGGCAACCCATTGGGCCAGCTCCATTGCAGGGCCCACTCGCCATAGGGCTTTAATGTGAATTTGCTCCTTTTGCTGAATAAGTCGTCGCTCAATACCCAATTCGAATCGAAGACCAGATATTCCGCGAAGTCAATCATATAGTGGTATTCAATGATGCTGCCCGGCTGAACATCGGAAAGCGTAAAGGTCTTGGCAAGGTATTTGAGGCCGCGCGCTTTGATGATCTCTTTTTCGTAGATTTTGCCGTCAAAGTTGACGATTGACCCATCGGGCTTTATGGTGCGGGCTTTGATGTTTTGAATATCCCATTTGCCCTTGACGAGGGGAATTTCCACGTCCGCGAATTTCCGGCCTTCTTCAGTGAATATTTTCTTGCGAATGTAGTTGTACTCGTGGGCTCTCCGGACATCGCTGTCGTCGCGGTCCACCTGACGATAGAGAATAATCGCCGGCGCGCCAGGCGCTTGCGGCTCACTGGTCATCTTCAGTTCTTCCGGGTTGATGGACTGCCATTCGTCGCCCGCGCTCGCTAGCCGCACATCATGCACCGTCATGCAGAACGCAAAAACAAAGATCAACAGGAATGTACGGCGAACGAGCACGAGTGGCCTCCGTATAAGAAACCTAGCTGAGAACATAGTTCGACCGCTTACTGGCATAGACCTGAGGCGCGCACTGCGCTGAGTGCGAGGGTCCGGGATCATGGGCGATGTTGCCGACCTGTGCACCTTACACCGCGGGACAATACAGCGCTATGCCTCGCCTGTCAACCGGACCGCTAATCCCCATCTCCCCCTCCGCAGGATTCTCTTCCCCACTTCGCCCGGCTGCGGCATAATCCCTCCGCGCACGTTTACAGCAAAGTTGCATTTCACGACGAGGGAGGATTCGGTGAGCAATCGTCCATGGAGTTCCACGGCCCCGCCAGGAGAATTCCACACCTACGTCTCTGCCGAGGAAACCCTCGCGGAGTTTACTCTTCGCGCCATCATCCTCGGCTCACTGTTTGGTTTGCTCTTCGGCGCGGTCACCGTTTACGTCGGTCTGCGCGCCGGGCTCACGGTTTCCGCTTCGATTCCCATCTCCGTGCTTTCCATCAGCATTCTGCGCGCCTTCGGCCGATCCACCATTCTCGAGAACAACATCGTGCAGACCACCGGCTCCGCTGGTGAATCGCTCGCCGCCGGCGTCATGTTCACCATCCCGGCTTTGATCTTTCTCGGTTTCGGCTCGGAATTCACTTTCTGGCGCATTTTTCCCCTGGCGCTTCTCGGTGGCTGGCTGGGTGTGCTTTTCATGATTCCGCTGCGCCGCCAGCTCATCGTCAAGGAGCACGGAACCCTCACCTTTCCCGAGGGCACCGCCTGCGCGGACGTTCTCGTGGCCGGCGAACGCGGCGGCTCTTTCGCCGGACGAGTTTTCTGGGGCCTCGGCCTGGGCGGCGTCTACACCTTCCTGATGAACACCGTCCAGATGTGGACTGCGCAGCCGGAAAGCCGGCCCAGCTGGTTTCCGGGAGCGTCGTTTCGCGCGGCCATCACTTCGGAATATCTCGGGGTCGGCTACATCATCGGCCCAAAAGTTTCCGGCATCCTGTTTGCCGGCGGCATCGTCTCCTGGCTGGTCATCATGCCCGCCATCAAGTTTTACGGGCAGCTTGCCGGGACCACGCCCATCTACCCCTCCACCATTCCCATCCCGCTGATGACCCCGGATGATCTCTGGCGCAGCTACATTCGTCCCATGGGCGCGGGCGCCGTTGCCGCCGCCGGGTTGATCACCCTGCTGCGCACCATGCCGACCATTATTTCCGCGCTGCGCGCCGGCTTGAAGGACGTTCGCGCCGAAAGCCGCGGCGAAGCGACCTCCGCGAATCGCATCGACCGCGACATGTCCATGCGCACCGTGATTATCGGCTCCATCGTGATCGTGGCCATGATGTGGGTGCTGCTCACGTTTCATCCCATCGCGGGCGCAAGCACTCGCTGGTACCAAAATCTTTTTGCCGGCGTCTTCGTGGTTTTCTTCGGCTTTCTTTTCGTCACCGTGGCCTCGCGCATCAGCGGGCTGCTCGGCAATTCATCCAATCCCGTCAGCGGCATGAGCATCGCCACCTTGATGGCCACCTGTGCGATCTTTTTCGTCTCCGGCTGGACCGCGCCAAATTATGCCGTGCTCGCGCTCATGATCGGCGGGGTAGTGTGCACCGCCGCGGCCATTGCCGGCGCCACTTCGCAGGATTTGAAAACTGGGTATCTCGTCGGCGCCACACCCGTTCGCCAACAGTGGGGCTTGCTCATCGGCGTCACCATCTCCACCGTGGCCATCGGCGCCACCTTAAATCTTATGAACAAAGGCCTGGAAAAATATTTGCCGGCGCAAATTCCCGTTAATATCCAGGCATTGCCCTCTGGGGTCAAAATCGAAAGGGACTCTTTCACCTACAAGGGCAAGAACTACGCGCTGATCAATTCTTTGGGCTCGCACGAAGTTCCCGACGGCGAATATCTCTACGACCGGGACACCCAGGAAATCGAATTGCAATGGGCGCAAGGCATCGGCAGCGACAAAGCCCCTGCTCCACAAGCGCGCCTCATGGCCACGGTCATCAACGGCATTCTCAATCAGCGTCTGCCTTGGCGTCTCGTGCTGATGGGCGTCGCTTTAGTGTTCGCTGTTGAAATTCTTGGTGTGCGTTCGCTGGCGTTTGCCACCGGCTCGTATTTGTCGATTGCCACGACGGGCGCGATGTTCGCCGGCGGCCTGGTTCGCTGGGCCGTGGAAGCAAGCTCGAAAGAGGCGAAGACCGATAGCGAAGCCAGCCCCGGCGCGCTCTATTCCAGCGGGTTGATCGCCGCCGGCGGAGTTTTTGGTTTGTTGGGCATCATCATCAATCTTTTCCAGGACCCGGAAATCGCGACGCACGTCCCCGGCTGGTTCGCCGGCCTGCTGCGCTTGCCCTGGCGCCCCGACCTCTTCTCCTACGGGCCCAAGATCTTCGCTCGCTTGCACCTCGGGCACCTCGAAACCAACAGTCTTCTCGGCGTCTTCATGTTTGCCTTGCTTGCCGCGTCGCTCTTCCACTTCGCGCGCAAAAAACTCGACTAGTCTCTGTAAAACCGAAGTCTTTCGGCCTGGCCTCGTGTAGCGCCGGGCTTTCCCCCGGCTTTTGGGGGTCCCGGCCGCTTTTGCCGGGAAGCCCGGCATCTTCGCCTGATCCGAGTTGGGCATGGATGTACCCCCTACCCCCCCACCAATTTGTATGAATATCAAAAGAAATGGGTTGCGAAAAAAGGGATTTGTAAGAATATGAAAACAAAGGGGGCACAAAATGAGGCGAGAGAGGCTTTTGGCTTGAAGGATGTGACCCCCCTGTTGTGACAACAAGTGTGCGCAGTAAATTGAAAGGAAAGGAGTTAAAGGGCGTCCTGTTGAGCCACGATGGCCGTCCGACGCCAAGGGTGCGGCGGGCGGGCGACCAGGGTACCCTCCCCCCTCCCCTCTGTTTCTCGTAAGTATGGAATCTAAAGGAGTTGCGCGAGAGAGTTTTGTAAGTATGGGTTCTAAAGGGGTTACAGGAGAGAGAAAACTGGATAGGGCTCTGCGGCGCTGTAACAAGGGCGCCGTCGGAGAGCATAACACATGGTAGCGTAAAATACAGTATCTGTCAATTACTTTATTGGTATCATTCGAACGGAATCGCAAAGCATTGAAAAGGCCTGGGATAAACGAGCGGGAAGAGCAGAGCCTACCTTGTTAAGGACCGAACCCGAAAAGGTAGGCACCCGCCGCTCGCCACCGTTGCTATCCCCTCTTCTGCGCCACAATCGCTGCCGCTCGTCATACAGTCCTCCGCTCGTTCAATAGGGAAGTCACTTTTACAAGAACTTGTAACCGTCCTCGGGGGGATTTGAGGGTGTGTTCCCAGATTCGAAGCACGCGCCACCCTAGCAAACGAAGTTCTCGCGTGCGACGAAGATCTCTGCGGCGATTGCCGATGAGTTTTTTCTTCCAATAGGCGCGGTTATCCCTGGGCGGCCGATAGCATCGTGGACAACCATGCCAAAAGCAGCCGTCAAGAAAGATGGCGAGTCGTTGGGAACGAAAGGCGAAATCCGGCTTCCCTGGAAGATTCAGGTGCCTTCTCCAACCGGTAATTTCTGCATGTCGGAGTATCAAAAGGAAAGCGCGCTCTGTAGTGGTGTTGCCCTTCGATCGGATACTCGCCATATTGTGCGAGCGTTGTTCTGGAGTCAGCCAGTCTGCCACTGCTCCCTCTATTTTTTCTCGGGCCTATTCTTTTCTAAAGGGGTCTAAGTGCACCTCTCAGTCTCCGAAAAACCTTTTCGTTCTCTAACCAGATGGTGAATCCACGCCCGTTGGCGTCCGAGAAGGATACATAGCCAACGCCCTTGCGGTTTTTCGAACAAACACCGCATGGGCACGCACGATAAACGTCAAGTGGCCGATTCTTTTCCCCATTCCAAACAATATCCGCACTCTCTCCCATAAGTGTCCTCCACCTCAATGTTCTAGTTTAGAACATTTTTACCCTGCACAGAAGATACTCTCCCCCTGTGGTCAAGAAGCCAGCGGGGAAGAACATTGTTGGCAGGCGCGTTGCTGAAGCGCGTCGAGGTCGTAAGCCTGTACTAACACAGGATGCTCTCTCAGGGAGGCTCGCTCGGCTCGGAGTTCAGCTCGATCGAGCCGCAATTGCCAAAATCGAAAGCAATCGCCGCCACGTGCTCGACTACGAACTCAAGGCCCTCGCAGATGTGTTGGGCGTGGAAGTCAACTGGCTGCTCGGGGATCAAGAGAAGTGAAAGATCCCACCGCTCAATTGCGCTCTGCGACGCGGCGGGCCAAATCGGACGTCGCGAACAAGCTGATCAGCATGTTTCTTCACGAGTTGAGCCGCAGGATTACCGAAGACTGGCCAATTAAAGTTGATGGCGAACAGTACGAAGAGCTTGTTCGAAAGTGGTTTAATAACCGGTGCCCATATTGCTCCGGCAACCTGGCGGACACGGTTTCAGTAATTGAGCATCTCGACGGCATGAATCGCTATCGGGCAGGCCTTCACGCTCCGGGTAATGTGTTGGTGGCATGCAGAAAATGCAACATTGAAAAGCGCCGGGACGATTCGTTAAAAGTTCTTTCGCTTGCGGGGTCCGGCTGGGAATCATTCTTATCTCACGAAGGCACCCGTTGTGCTGCGCCTTGCCTCACCTGTCGGTATTGGAAGAGCATCTGGGAGGACGAAACAGAACGAAGACTACGATTGAACGAAAACCTGCAGAGAGTTCGTTCCTTTCGTCGCGCATTCTCAGAATTTGAGCAGGTTCTCCCCTCCCTCACAGAGACCCTGCCAGCGTTGTTAACGAAACTTTACTCCGACTGCCAAGCCTTTGCCGAGACTGAGATCAAGTCTCTCCTAGATAGTTTTGAACGGATGCGGGACACTCGGATTTAACCTGGTTACTTCAGTGGAATCTTCAAGGACACGTCAGGCATATGTTTCATCCCCAAGTTGTTTTCCAGCGATCGAAAATGGGGGACACGGGACCCCACCGGCGAGAAGATCGACTCCGCTAAATTGTGAACCATCCACTTCCGTGATGGAGTCTTCTAGGACCTGCCAATGCGGGCGATTGCGGCGGAGTGTGTTGCAGGCATGAGAATCAATTTCGATTGCAGCGGCGAGTTCAAATCCGGCAGCCTCGAGGCCAATAGCCTGGCCCCCGGCTCCCGCGCAAATCTCAAGTACTGTTAAACCCATCTTTTTCGAGTTCCCATCCTAAGAGAGCTACTTGCGACGCCAATATTCTCGTTATTAGTTGGAAGTGTCAAGCAGATAATCTTCGCTTTTTGTTTGCCAATGACGAAGTGACTGGCTTACCCCAAAGAGTTGACGGGAGTCCGGGCTTCCCGACCCCGATGCGGTCGGGGTAAACGCTAGCTGCCGGGACCGCCCCACAAAAGGGGGCAAAGCCCGGCGCTACAAGGACGGACCGCCATCCCGACAAGAGTCGGGATAAACTCCAGGCGGCCCCTACAAAACCTCGTTCCGCTGCTTTCATGGAACCACGCTTTGACGCGCATCGCCCACCGCCGTACACTGATTTCAGTATGGGTTCGCGCTCCGGCGTTAAGAGCTACAACGTCAACTTCAATTTCTATATCACTCCGGGTGTGCAAGCCCTGCTCCTCGCCAATTTCGGAGTTTGGTTCTTCCAAATCCTGCTGCGCTATTTCGCGGGCCACCACGCACACGATCAGCTCTTGCTGTGGTTCGGCCTGGTGCCCTCGGCGGTCGTTCCCGGCCTGCGCATCTGGCAGCCTCTTACCTACCTTTTTCTTCATGACCCGGACACCATCTGGCACATCGTCCTGAACATGTTCACGCTGTGGATGTTTGGACGAGAACTCGAATTGGTTTGGGGAATAAATCGCTTCCTGCGCTATTACTTTCTCACCGGGGTGGGAGCGGGAATCATCAACGTCGTCGTTAAAACCGTTCCGTCTTTCTTTGGGCACGGATTTTCGGACGTCCCGACGATTGGAGCTTCCGGCGCAATTTTCGGTGTCTTGATTGCTTGCGCGATTTTGTTTCCCGACCGCGAAGTTTATTTTCTTCCTATCCCGGTAAAGCTGCGCATGCGCACGGTGGTTACGGTGATGGTTGTGCTCACATTTCTGGGCACGTTTGGGCTGGGCGATGACCGCGTGAGCCATCTTTGCCATCTTGGAGGCCTGGTGGTCGGCTACGTCTACTTGCGCCGCGATTCCTTCCTGTACCGCGTGCGCAACGAAGTCTCCGACTGGAAATATCAGCGCAACCGCAAACGCTTCGAGGTCTTCATGGGCAAACAAAAAGACGAGCCGCCCTCGCGGCCCGACCGCTGGGTGAATTAGAAATTCTGAATGCGACCAGAATCCGGTGATCTACGACGCCTCACCGATCACGTGGAACTTCATGAAATTTGTCGAACCACAAATGCCCATGGGCGTGCCGGCCACGATGCCGATCACGTCGCCCTTGCGAACCAGCCGCTCTTCCAATAAACGTTTTTCCGCGATCGCCGCCAGCCCGTCAATCTTCCGCACGTCGGGAATATTCCGCGAAGTGACGCCCCAAATCAGCGCCAGCCTGCGCCGCGTTTCCGCCTCCGGCGCAAAGGCCACGATCGGCACCAGCGGCCGGTAGCGCGAAACCAGCCGCGCCGTGAATCCGCTGTGCGTAAACACCGCGATCAGTTTCATGTGCAGCTCGCGCGACGCGTGGCACACCAGCTCCGCGACGGTTTCCGCCACTTTCAATTTTTCCTGCGGCATCGGCCGCGGAAATTCCCGAATACTGGCCTCCGCTTCCTCGATAATGCGCGCCATCATGGCCACCGCTTCGACGGGATACTTCCCCGTGGCGGTCTCCGCGGAAAGCATCACCGCATCCGAGCCGTCAAAAATCGCATTGGCCACATCGGAAGCCTCCGCGCGCGTTGGACGCGGATTTTCGGTCATGGATTCCAGCATCTGCGTGGCGGTGATTACCGGCCGCCGGAATTCCCGGGCGCGAGCGATAACCATTTTCTGCACCACCGGCACGCGCTCCGGGTTCATTTCCACGCCCAGGTCGCCGCGCGCCACCATCACGCCATCCGCCGCGCGCAGAATTGCATCGAGGTTTTCAATGGCTTCCGGCTTTTCCAGTTTTGCGATGACCGGCGTGTCCTTGCCCGCGCGCCGGATCAGCGACTTCGCCAGCAGCACATCCTCCGGCCGCCGCACAAAGCTCACGGCAATGTAGTTTGCGCCGTGCGCCAGCGCGAACTTCAAATCCGCCTGGTCCTTCGGCGTCAGCGCCGGCACCCGCAGCTTTATGCCGGGCAGATTGATCCCCTTGTGCTCGCCGAGCGCCCCGCCATTCACCACCTGGCAGAGTACTTCCGGCCCGCGAACTTTTTCGACACGCAGCTCAATCAAACCGTCGGAGAGAAGGATGCGATCGTCGCGATGTACTTCGCGAGGCAATGGGGTGAAGGTAGTATTCACTCGCGTGGAGTCACCCAGCACCTTAGCCGTGGTAATCACAAACTGCTGCCCGGAACGCAGCAGTACCGGGCCACCGCCAGCCAGCGATCCCGTGCGGATCTTGGGACCCTGCAGATCCGCCAATATCGCGATGGGTTTCTCCCATTGCGCCGATGCCGCGCGCAGGACAGCGATTTTTCTCGCGTACTCTTCATGCGTTCCGTGAGAAAAATTCAGCCGCGCCACATCCATTCCCGCGCGCAACAGCTTCTCAATCTTCCGCGGCGAACAGCTGGCCGGCCCGATGGTGCATACAATTTTTGAGTGGCGATAAACCATGGTTTGGCAGGGCAGGCTTCAGCCTGTCCTCTTCATTCTTCCCAGTGCGGTCAATTCTAGCAGAGCACCCGACGTCTCTCGCTTGTTTCCAATTTTCTCTTCGTGTCTTCTCTACCTGGCGGCCGCAAACTCCGCGACAATCCGCGTCAACACATCCACGCCCTTGGCAAATGACGCCAGCGGCAGCCGCTCATCTTCTCCATGAATGCGATTCAGATCTTCCTCGGTAATCGGGAATGGCCACAGCCCGTAGGCTTGCACGTTGTGAAGCCGCAACTGGGCCGAATCCGTAAGCCAGGTGGACATCACTGGCAGCACAGGCGCGCCGCCAAATTCCTGCGCCGAGATCTTGGTGATGGTGGCGTAAAAATCGGACTCCAGGGAAGATGGCGGCGCCGCGAGGCCCGCATTCGGTTGTATCTCCAGGCGAACTTGCGGATCATTCACGAGCTTCGTGAGTTCTGCAAGAAGCACGTCGATGGTATCTCCCGGCAGCAAGCGGATGTTCAGCGTCGCACGGGCCTCCGCTGGAATTACATTCGCGCGCACTCCTGCGGAAAGCATAGTTGGCGCAATGGAATCCCGCATCATCGAGTTCCACAAAGGATTCGCCTCGGAAATCACTTTTTGGGCGTGCTCGCCGCGGTCTGAAGCGTCCAGCGAGCGCATCCACTTTCCGATGTCATCGTCTTCAATAGCCGCTAGTCCTTCAAAATAGCGGCGCACAATGGCCGTGAAATGCACCGGCGCTGAATAGTTTCCGATTTTTCCAACCGCCACGGCGAGATGCACCACGGCGTTGTCCTTGGTCGGCCGCGAAGCATGCCCCGATGTCCCGCGGGCGATTACATCCACATTCACGGCAACTTTTTCGCTCGCTTGCACCGCGACGTACTGCACTTTCGAGTTCTTTACAATGACGTAACCACCCTCATTAATAGCGTAACCCGCTGCCAACTTGTCCCAATACTTGGCGATCAGCGTCTTGATGCTGGCTTCCCCGCTGGACTCCTCGTCCGTGGTGGCCAGAAAAATGACGTCGCGGTTCAAATGCGCATTGGCGCGTTTCAGCGCGATGAACGCGGCGAGATTTGCCGCCAGCATTCCCTTGTCGTCCAACACTCCCCGGCCATAAATATATCCATCCTTGATGACCGCTCCGAATGGGTCGACGGTCCATTTCGACTTGTCTACTCCCACGACATCCATGTGCGCCACCAGTAGCAGCGCCCGCGATGGGTCAGCCACGGCGGTGCTCCGCAGCCGCGCCACCAGCGCGCTGCGTCCCGGCGCCACATCCAGAATCTCCGGGGTGATTCCCTCTTTCTCCAAAATTCCCGCAATGTATTTCGCCGCCGCTTGTTCGTTCCCCGGCGGATTTGTGGTATTGATGCGGATCAGGTCAGCCAGCCAGCCCTGGGCGTCTCTCGCCGTGGCCGTCATATCTCCGATCGGCGAAGGATTTGTGGGGATTCCCGGCGCTGCCGGGGGGGCTAGCTGCGCCGCAAGAGGCAAACTCCCGGCCAGCAACAGCCCCGCTGTCCGCAGTGCAATCTTCATTTTCTGGTTCCAGTGCACGCAACCCCCTCTGATTTCACGCGTGACGCCGTTCCCGGCAACTCGGGAAACGTTTTGCTGTGAATCTGATTCATACTAACATGCAGTGAACGGGGGCTTGGGCAGGCAGAGAATCCACGTTGCGTAACTTTCACCGCTACCCAGAGCCTGATCCGGGGTGACATAGGCATCGAGGCGGCATCTAATTCTGATGGCAACTGAAGTGGGGGCTAGGATATGAAAGCAATTTTCAGAACCGTTCTACAAGGGATTCTGCTGGCCGGGCTGATGCTTCCTGCCGCAGAATTCCGGGCTCGCGCCCAGGCGCCTGAAGGTCCGCAGAGCGGAGGGCAGCCGCAAGTTCCTGCAACACCCGCTCCGCAGCAAACTCAGCAGCAGCAACAGAAACCCGCTGAAGCGGGTGTCACCATCTCGGTCGAAGTTCCCGTAGTTACCTTGGACGTGATTGCGGTCACCCAGCACGGCGATATTATCCCCGGCCTGAAAAAAGAAAATTTCCGGGTCATCGAAGATGGCGTCCCCCAAACCATCGGCAACTTCGCGCCCACCGATGCGCCTATCACCATGGTCATGCTTCTGGAATTCGACTCCATCGCCAATGGTTATTTTGCCTATCAGGCAAAATATTGGGCGGATGCATTGTTTCCAAACTTGAAGCCCAAGGACTGGGCGGCGCTGGTTACTTTTGACATGAGACCCCGGCTGGAAGTGGATTTTACCCAGAACAAAGAAGAACTCCGGGACTCCATCCATCATCTTTACTTCCCGGGTTTCAGAGAATCCAATCTATTCGACGCACTCTTGGACACCGTAGAGCGTCTCAAGGACGTCAAAGGTAAGAAATCAATCCTCATTCTTGCGACCGGCCTGGATACCTTTTCCAAGAACACGCTCGACAAAACCCTCAAACAGCTCCGCCAGACCGATACCACAATCTTTGCCGTCGGTGTGGGGCGGCCACTGACCAACTATCTAGACTCCCGCGGCGGAATGGGTAGTATCGCCCGCATGAACTTTCTCCAAGGAGAAAACCAGTTGAAGACTTTTGCCCAGATGACCGGCGGCTACGCATGGTTTCCGCAATTCGACGGCGAGCTAGCGGGCATCATGCAGGAAGTCGCGGCATTCCTGCGCAACCAGTACAGCCTTTCCTACTCACCCACGAACCGCTCGCAAGACGGAAAGTATCGCAAGATCAAGGTGGAGCTGGTCGCGCCCGATGGCGGCCCGCTGACCGTTCTGGATCAAAAAGGGAAAAAACAGAAAATCGTAGTCTACGCCCGCGAAGGCTACCAACCTACCAAAGCCGGCGTCGGCGACTAGCAGGATCAAAATACGAAACTCGAAACTTCGTCTGCCCAGACGAGTTTCGAATTTGGAACTTCGCCTCAGTAGCCGCGCGCGAAATCGACGCGATGGGTCATCTCCCGCCCCTCGAACCACCGTTCCAGAAGCTCCAGCAACAGCGCCGTTTCCCGTTGCCAGAGCTGGTCGCTGACGGCGCTGGTGTGCGGTGTAATCAGCAAATTGGGCGCATGCCATAGAGGGCTGTCCGCGGGCAACGGCTCTGTTTCCGTGACATCCAGAGCAGCGCCGCCCAGGGCGCCACTCTCCAGAACCCGGATCAACGCGAGTTCATCGAGCAGAGACCCGCGAGATACATTCACCAGGCGCGCGCCATGCTTCATCCGCGAGAATTGCAGCGCTCCCATCAGATGCCGCGTCTCCGTCGTTTCCGGCGCGGCAATTACCACATAGTCCGCTTCCGGCAGCACTTCGTGCAATTCCGCCACCGCCACGATTTTCTCTGTGTGCGCCCGATCGCCGGTCCCGGACCGCGTCACGCCCCACACGCGCATATCGAACGCTTGCGCGCGCCGCGCGAGCTCCCGGCCGATGGAGCCTAGGCCCACAATCAGAAGAATCTGTCCGTTCAGTTCGGTAAAATGCTGCGGTTTATCCCACAACTCCTGCTGTGCCCAGCGCGCTTGGTCCTGCGCCCGCACCGCATCCGGAATATTGCGCGCCAGCGCGAGAAGTAATCCCATGGTGTGCTCCGCCATGGTCACGGAGAAAATTCCGCTGGCGTTGGTCACCATGACGCCGGAATCTCGCAGCTCCGGATACATGAGCTGTGCCACGCCTGCCGCCGTCGAATGAATCCATTTCAGTTTCTTGGCGTCGCTCAACTGTTCCGCGCGCAGTGAGTAGCCCACAAAAATATCCGCATCCGGCAGCTCTCTCGGCAACGGCAGGTAGTCTGGCAGATGCACCACGCGCATCTCTGGCCAGCGCTCGCGGATGGCCTCCGGCATCGCCGGCTTCGGCCGCCACTCCGTAAACGGGTGCCATACGCAAAGAAGCAGCTTCGTTTCGTTGGGTTTTGGCCGGTTCATCACTAGTTTACGGCAGCACTCGCAAATCCCGCCCGGTCATGTCCGCGGGAACGGACTGACCGAGCGTGCGCAGCATCGTGGGGGCAATGTCGCGCAGAGAACCGCCGGGTTGCAAACGCACAAGTTCATCATCGGAAACAAGAATAAACGGCACCGGATTCGTGGTGTGATAGGTGTGCGGCCCACCGGTCACAGGATCGATCATGGTTTCGGCGTTGCCGTGATCCGCGGTGATGATCCACGCTCCACCGCGCGGCTTCAGCGTTTGATAAATCCGCCCGAGCCCCGCGTCCACCGCTTCCACCGCCTTGATCGCCGCTTCCAGTTTTCCGGAATGCCCCACCATGTCCGCATTCGCGTAATTCATGATGATGGCGTCAAATTCGCCCTTCTCGATGGCCTTCACCACCGTGTCCGTGATTCCTTCCGCGGACATCTCTGGCTTCAAATCGTAGGTCGCAACCTTCGGCGATGGCACCAGAATGCGTTCTTCTCCGCCAAACGGCTTCTCCACCCCGCCGTTAAAAAAATAGGTCACATGCGCGTATTTTTCCGTCTCCGCGCAGCGCAGATTCTTGTACTCCAGCTCCTGGAAAACCTGCGCCAGAATCTGTTCGAGCTTTTCCGGTTTGATCACCGACTTTAACCATGCCCAGTTTTTGTCGTACTGCGTCATGCCCACGTAAAAAAGATTTTTCGGGCGCTGGGCATCCGCAAATTTATCGAAATCAGGCGCGGCCAGCGCATAGGTCATCTGCCGGGCGCGGTCTGCCCGGTAGTTGAAAAAAATCACCGCATCATCATCGCGAATCATCCCCACCGGTGAGGCTGAGGCATTGCTCCCCTTGGTGATCACCACAGGTTTCACAAACTCGTCGGTCACGCCCTGCTCGTAGCTTTTCACCAGCGCCGCCACTGGATCATCCGTCCGCGTATTCGCTTCTCCATGCACCATCGCGCGGTACGCCAGCTCTTCGCGCTCCCAGCGATTGTCGCGATCCATCGCGTAGTAGCGTCCAATGAGCGTGGCGATTTCTCCCACGCCCAGCTCGCGCATCTTCTGCTGCAGTTGCCGCACATAATCCCGGCCGCTGTGCGGCGGGGTGTCGCGCCCATCCATAAAACAATGCACAAAAACGTTTTCGACCTTCTGCTGCTTGGCCATCTCCAGCAGCGCAAAGAGATGGTTAATGTGGGAATGCACCCCGCCGTCGCTCAGCAACCCAAGAAAGTGCAATTGCCGCTGTCGCCCGCGCTCCATCGCCTGCTGAAACAGCGGCACCTCCTGGATCTGCTTGCTGGCAACCAGCAGATCGATGCGCGTCATGTCCATGTGCACGATGCGCCCGGCGCCCATATTCAAATGGCCGACTTCGCTGTTCCCCATCTGCCCTTCCGGCAAACCCACGTAAGGCCCCGAAGTGTGGATCAAGGTATTCGGAAATTTGCGGATGAGTTCGTCGTAGTTGGGTTTCCGAGCCAGAGCGATGGCATTGCCTCGCGTTTCGGCGCGGTAGCCCCAGCCATCGAGCACCGTCAATACAATTGGTTTCGGTCGTTTACTCATAGCGCTTTGTAGGGGAGGCGTTCTTGCCTATCCGTATTCTTTTTCCTGAGATAAAGGAAGACATGAATGCCTTCCACCTGGCTAGCGCGACACAAATTCCCGCAGCGCCGCCAGCAACCGGTCTACTTCCTCGACCGTGTTGTAATGCACCAGTCCCACACGCAAAAAGCCTCCCAGCGCTTCCACGCCCAGCCGCTCGGTCAGATTCAGCGCGTAGTAGTTGCCATCCCAGGTGAAAATGCCGCGCTGCCCCAGGAAGGCCGCGATTTCCGTCGGATTGTGATTGCCTATGCGAAAAGAAAGCGTCGAACAACGCTCATCGAATCGCTTGGTGTCGCTGATGCCGAAAAATTGCAACCCCGGAACCCCAAGCAATCCTTCAATAAGCCGCGAAACCAGCATGGTCTCGTGCTGCTGCGTCGCGCGATACGCCGCCTGCAACGCTTCGCGGCGGTTTCTCGCCTCCGGCTCGCATCTCCGCCCCAGCTCCGCAAGGTATTCCACCGCCGCCGCAATGCCCGCGATCAGCTCCTGCACTTGCGTCCCAGTCTCCCAGCGCTCCGGAACCTGGTCCGGCGCTGGCCGCACTTTGTACGGCTTGAATCGCTGCAAGTGTTCGCGTTTTCCATACAATGTGCCCATGTGCGGGCCAAAAAATTTATACGGCGAGCACACCAGAAAATCACAATCCAGGGCCTTGACGTCAATGAGCCCGTGTGGCGCATAATGCACCGCATCAATAAACATCAGCGCGCCGGCGGCATGCGCGAGCTTTGTAATTTCCGCCACCGGATTGATGGTTCCCACGGTGTTCGACGCGTAACCAACGGCAATTAATTTCGTCCTGTTGGTGATCTTTCGCTTTAAATCATCCAGGTCCAGCGTGCAATCGGCTTCGCGGATATCCACCTGCCGGATGACCACGCCTTTTTCTTCCAGCGCGCGCCACGGCGCAACATTTCCGTCATGGTCCAGCGTGGTCACCACAATTTCGTCGCCCTTCTTCAGATCGCGCCCGATCGCGCGCGCCAGCGCGAAGGTGATGGTTGTCATGTTCTGCCCAAAAATAACTTCGTCCTTCTCGCAATGGAAAAAATCCGCCATCACGGCTCGCGCCGAAGCGATCATTTCGTCGTTTCTCCGGCTGGTCACGAACGCGCCGCAGGTATTGGCATTTGCATTCATCAAATAGCTCTGGATCGCGTGCATCACCTGCGTGGGCACTTGAGTGCCCGCGGGGCCGTCCAAAAAGGCCGCGAGCTCCCCGTTCACCTGCATTTTCAGAGAGGGGAATTGCGCTCTTACCCACGCGGTGTCGAGTGGCTTGCCTGGTGTTTCCTGTACTGCCAGTGTGCTCATTTTTTGTGTGCGGCCGCGAAGTAAAAGATCCCGGCCTTGCCGGGGCGGCCGGCTTCTCCGGGCCGCTAGTTTCTCACACACGGACAATTCCTAATAGCGCGCGAATTCTTCTCGCCGTGTTAGCATGATGGAGTTGTTCCCCACTCATGCCGCAGTGGCGGCGGCTATCAAATCAAATGAGCGGCCGCGAAGCGGCCGGCTCCCTGCCACGTTTCACGGACGAGGTGGATTGTGCCCCAGAACTTCACTCCCACGGAGCGCACGCGTGTGGTGCGCGAACCACATCGCGGCGTGTACGACCGCGAAGCCATTTACAGAATTCTCGACGAAGGACTTGTTTGCCACATGGGATTCACCGTGGATGAACAACCCTACGTGATTCCCACCATGTTCGCGCGTGTGGGCGACGCCATCTACGTTCACGGCTCCGCCGCCAGCCGCACGCTGCGCGGCTTGAGCGGCGGGCTCCCGGTCTGCATCACCGTAACACTTACCGACGGACTGATACTCGCCCGCTCCGTTTTCAACCATTCCATGAATTACCGTTCGGTGGCGGCTCTCGGCAAGGCCATGCTGATCGATGACCCTGCGGAAAAAATCGCGGCGTTGCACGCGTTCACAGAAAAAATCCTGCCTGGGCGCTGGGCCGACGCGCGCCAGCCGAATGAGCAGGAACTGAAAGCCACCAGCATCCTGAAATTGCCGCTCACGGAAATTTCCGCGAAGGTGCGCACGGGTCCCGTGGAAGATGACGCCGCCGACTATGCGCTGCCGGTCTGGGCGGGTGTGATTCCGCTGCGCCTTGTCACCGATGCGCCGCTGCGCGATGAAAAGTGTGATCCTAACATTCCCTTGCCGGCCTACGCCGCGCGGTATAAGCGGTGAGCTATGGACAACTTTAGGCCGGCCGCGATCAAACCCACCGTTGCCATAGCCGCGCTGGAAGCCCTCGATATCCGCGTTGGCACCATCGAGCGCGTCGAGGAACTTCCGCGCTCGGATAAGCTGATGAAGCTGATCGTGAATTTTGGCGATCATACGCGCGCCATCCTCGCGGGAATCAAAAAAGAACGCGCCAATCCGCAGGAAATCGCAGGGCGTCAGGCGTTGTTCGTTGTCAATCTTGAGCCGCGCAGAATGGCCGGCGAAATTTCCGAAGGCATGCTTTTCGATATTGGCTATGCGGATGGCGTCACCCCCGTGCTAAGCATTCCGGAGGCCACCGTCCCCAACGGCACGCGCGCCGGATAATCCTCACTGCTGAACAGCGCGGAGAAAGTCAGCGAGAAGGCCGTAACCCGTGGCTTCGATCCCCGGATTGTGCTCGACCATCGATAATCCGAATACGTCGAGATCGAAGCGGATCGCGGAACTTGTGCCTTCCAGATTCGCCAGCGGATCGTCTGCCAGCAGGAGTTCCGGGCGAACGGTGCATTCGACGCCATCGCCGCGCCGTTCCGCGCGGCACACCAGCTTGTAACGCATTCCCGCCGCGCGCACCGAGCGAATTTTTTCCTCACTCAGTTCGCGAATCCCCATGCGCTGCACCTGCTCCATCCGCACCGGCACTCCCATCAAAACAATTGTGAGCGCCGCTACTTTTACGGCCGCATCCCAGCCGTCGAGATCATTCGTCGGATCGCTTTCCGCCACCCCCATGGACTGCGCGCGCTTGATCGCTTCGTCGAAGGAGCGCCCTCTTTCCACTTCCGTGAGGACGACATTTGTCGTGGAATTCAACACGCCGGAGAACCCACGCAGCTCTGTGGCGGGCAGGCCCAGCGGAAACAACGAAAAGATCGGTACGCCATCCATCACCGTGGATTCGTAAAGGAATCGTTTCTTTTTTTCGTGCGCCAGGGCCGTCAATTCGCGGAAGGCGTGCACGATCGGCCCCTTATTCGCGGTGATGGCATGCGCGCCGTGTTCGAGCGCCGCCTTCAAATGATCGATGGCCGGCTGCCCGGTCTGCACATCCAGCGAGGTGGCTTCAAAAAAGACATCCGCGCGGGCGCGTTCCAGCCATTCTCGAACGTTGCGCGGAGGCTGAACTTCAGGCACCGGAAAATGCCCGTTGAGAATCGCGAGAGGATTCAGCCCGCCGGGATCCGCGATCCAGCCGGCGCGGCGGGTGGCCAGGCCGGTCAGGCGCCAGCGCACGTCGTAGCGCCTGCGCATTTCCGCCTCTTTGGCGATGAGCATACGAAGAAACGCGCGCCCGACATTTCCGAATCCGATCAGCGAGAGGTTATAGGAAGGAATGGGCTCTGCCTCTCGTACTTAATAGACGGTTGCCGAAAGCTTCGCGGCCGCCGAAGAAATCAGAACGGCTTCCTCCATGAGCAGCTTGGAGACGCGCACAATGCCCTCTTCCGCTTGCTTCCACTGTTTCTGCTCCAGCGCTTCGCGCACCGAGGGGATGGCCTTGGCGGCATATCCCGTGTAAACGCCCGGCGCATAGAGTTCATGCTTGTAACCCGGACGCCCGGGAATACCCTGCGGCGTGGTGAGCTTTCTTTCACTTTCAATGAGCATGCGGTTGATTTCCGCGAGGGAAGCCGACGCCAATGCCGCTCCGCCGTTTTCTTTAGCTTTCGCAAGCGCCTTGTCGTATTCGCCGGCGCTCTGCGTCATGCCGTCCAGCGCATTCTCGAGTGGCGCAAAATTAATAAACGGTGGCACCTCTTCTTTCCGTGGCGCCACGTAAGTCAATTTCGGGTCCGCGCTCGCGGTGAACGCCCCTTCTTCTATCTTTTGGTTGCGCTCGCGCACCTCGGCCTGCTGCTCGACGGAGAATTTTTTCAGCTCCTTCACGTACATCTGCAGGGTATCGGCAAAATCTGAATAGTCGAATGGGAGCAAATCCGCATCGGCGAGGCGCATCACTGAAATGCCCCCCGCTTCCACCAGGCTGCGGCCGTAGGAAAAGTCCGTGTCGGCAAAATGCGTGTACCAGTAGAAGTCATCGTAGATTGAGTGGTAAATGCCGCCGCCGGTTTCTCCTCCAAAACCGATATCCAGCGAAGCGATCCCTAAAATATTCAAGAACGGGCCATAGTCCGAGCCGCCCCCGAGCGTGCCGATCCGAAGGTCGGCGCGGTGCCGCAGTTCGCTCAGTTCTTCTTTGTTTTTTGCATTACTAGTCTCATGAAGCTGTGCGATTTTATGAAGCTGTTCGCGCTTCCAGATGGACATCTTGGTTTCCGGATCTTGCACGTCTCGGGCGACATCATTGATGAATTTTTCCAATGAGTGGGAACCTTCCATGCTGAAAAACCCCCGCCCGTTCGAATCCGAATTGATGTACGCAACCGTTTTCTTTCGCAGCTCATCAGCGTGCGTTTCCACCCATTCCGTGGATCCCAGCAACCCCGGCTCCTCGCCATCCCACGCGCAATAAAGGATGGTGCGCTTGGGCTTCCACCCGGACTTCACCAGCTCGCCCAGCGAGCGCGCCTCTTCCAGCACCGCAACCATGCCGGAGATCGGATCTTCCGCGCCGTTCACCCATGCGTCGTGATGGTTCCCGCGGATCACCCACTCATCCGGATACGTCGCGCCCGGAATTTTCGCGATGACGTCGTAAAGCCTCTTGATGTCCCAGTTCGAGAAAACTTTCAGGTGAACTTTTCCCTCGCCTGGACCCAGGTGATACGTCAACGGAAGCCCGCCACTCCATTCCTTAGGCGCGACCGGCCCGCCGATAGACGCAAGCAAAGGCTGCGCATCCGCGTAGGAAATCGGAAGCACCGGAATTTTCACAATCGTCGGAGCGTCCTTGATCGGAAGCCGCTTCGCGTCCGGAGTGGCTCCCACGCCAGGCGTCAGCGGATCACCCATGAATTCACCGCTATCCTGCACGCTACCGCGCTGCACACCATCCTTCGGCCGGTACGGTCCTTTCGGAAATGTTTCTCCCGGAGCGTAACCGTCATCCCGCGGATCAGAATAAATAACGCAACCGATGGCGCCGTGTTCAGCAGCAACTTTCGGCTTGATCCCTCGCCAGGCATGGCCGTAACGCGCAATCACAATCGCGCCTTTCACCGAAATGCCATGGCGGTCGAGTTCCTCGTAATCCTCCGGAACACCGTAGTTCACGTAGACCAGCGGCCCGGTGACATCGCCGTCTGCGGAATAGGCGTTATAAGTGGGAAGCTGCTCGGATTGCTGGTTCGAAGTAGGGTCCTCCGCGACCGCCGGCTCCTGCAGCTTCGCCACGAACTTCGGTCCGCCCGACACCAGCTCGACCAAACGCTCCTTGGGAGTGGGATAAAGCACATCAAAAACTTCGATGTGCGCGTCCAGCCCAAACTCTTTGAACTTCGCGGCGATCCATTCCGCATTGTCCTTGTCGTAAGGGGAGCCGACGTTATGCGGATGCGCGGTCAGCCGTTGCATGTAAGCCCGCAGATTCTCCGGCTTGGGAATCGCGCGAAGTTTCCCCTCCCATTGCCGCTCGGCCCGCGAGGATTCCGCGGAGAATCCCGCAAGAGGCTGGTCATTCGCCATCACGTGCGATCCGATGGGTGCGAGCGTGATACCCGCACAGAAAAGTGTTGCGATTATGGCGCTGCGATTCATGTATCCCCCCTAGAAAGGTCACCGTATTCTGCCTGAAGATGATGCTGTTTGGAACTGACGGAGCAAGGAAATCTGTCTGGTACTGGGAATCGCACCTCTTCGCTTCGAACGCGGGCCAGAGGATGCAGGCTAGCGCAGCAGGATTTTGCCGTGGAATCGAGCGGTCGCACCGAGCTCTTCTTCGATGCGTAGGAGTTGGTTGTATTTGGCGATGCGGTCGGTGCGGCTGGCGGAGCCGGTCTTGATTTGACCCGCGGCCGTGGCCACGGCCAGATCAGCGATGAAGGTGTCCTCGGTTTCGCCCGAGCGGTGCGAAATGATGGAGTTGTATCCGGCTTTGCGAGCCAGCTCGACGGCGTCAATGGTTTCCGTGACGGTGCCGATCTGATTCAGCTTGATGAGAATAGCGTTGGCGATGCCTTCGTTGATGCCGCGCGAAAGCCGCGAGGTATTGGTAACGAACAAGTCGTCGCCGACTAATTGGATTTTCTTCTTCGAGGTCTTGCTACCAACGCTTTGCGTCAGCTCCTTCCATCCCGCCCAGTCATCTTCCGCCATGCCATCTTCAATCGAAACGATCGGATACTTCTCCACCCAGCTGGTCCAATAAGCCGCCATCTGCTCGGAAGAATGCGCGGACTTGTCCGACTTTTTGAAAAAATAGTTGCCGCTGGCCTTGTCAAAAAATTCGCTGGAAGCGGGATCCAGGGCGATGGAAACCTGTTCGCCCGGTTTGTAGCCCGCGGCAGCGATGGCTTCCAGCACGATCTGGATGGCTTCTTCGTTGGACTTGCAACTGGGAGCGAAGCCGCCTTCATCGCCGACGGCGGTGGAATAGCCGTGCCTTTTCAGCGCGGTTTTCAATGCGTGGAAAATCTCCACGCCCCAGCGCAGAGCCTCCGAAAAACTAGGCGCCCCCACCGGCATCACCATGAATTCCTGAAAATCCACGGAGCTATCCGCGTGCGCCCCGCCGTTCAGAATGTTCATCATCGGAACGGGAAGGAGATTGGCGCTGGTATCCGTGGAATAGCGCGACAAATATTTGTACAACGGCTGCTTCAGCCCCACAGACGCGGCGCGCGCCGCGGCCATCGAGACCGCGAGAATTGCGTTGGCGCCCAGACGGCTCTTGGTCGGCGTCCCGTCCAGCGTAATCATTTTGTGATCCAGTGCGCGCTGGTCGGCGGCGTCCAGCCCGGTGACGTTCTTCGCGATTTCTCCGTTGGCATTCGCCACCGCTTTCAGAACGCCCTTGCCGAGGTAACGCGACTTGTCCCCATCGCGCAGCTCCAGCGCTTCGTGCTCGCCGGTGGACGCTCCCGAGGGCACCGCCGCGCGTCCCAAAGCGCCGCCTTCCAGGATTACGTCCGCTTCCACGGTAGGATTTCCTCGCGAATCAATAATCTGCCGGGCGTGAACGCGGGTGATTTTTGTAGACATGTCTGGCGGATCTCCCGAGCGATAAGAAACTCAATATTGTAGCAGAACGCTGAGAGCGGTTCGCAGTTTAGGGAGGGGGTGAGAAGCAGTTGAATGTGAATCGAGTTCGTGGCGCAGTAACAAACCCTTTGATGTTCATCATTCGACACGTAACGCCATCGCGAGAGTGGTGCGGGACGGTACCGCGTGTTACGTTGATTTTGGGGCCGTGTCACGCCCCATTTCGTTCCCCGGCAGTAGCCCAGACCATGAGCTGCCGTATGAAGTTAGAGGCAACTCGTGCGAAACATCCGTCTGCGGACCAAGTTTCTTCTCGCCCTTTTGGCCATCTCAGGTGGCTTGACGACCGCCACGCTCTTTGCCGTACGCCTCAGCGTCGAAGAAAAGGTCCGTGACTCGCTCCGTCAGGATCTGCGGACTTCCGTGAAAACGTACGAAACCTTTGCGGCGCAGCGCGACGAATCGCTTACGCGGTCCGCGGAGCTCATTGCCAACCTACCGAATATTCGCGCGCTGATGACTACACGCGACCGCGTGACGATTCAAGATGCTTCGGCTGGAACCCTCAAGTTGAGCGGCGCGGACTTGCTCGTGCTTGCTGACAGGACGGGCAAGGTATCCGCTTTGCAACCGCAAAACACCCAGGCGGGCGAGACCGAGGTGCAGGCCATGCTCCGGCATTCATTGGAGCGAGGTGAATCGCGAGACTGGTGGTTCACGGGCGGTCATCTGTATGAAGTCCTGCTGCAACCGATTGAGTTTGGCGAACCAACGAACAAATCGACAATCGGATTTCTCGTTATTGGGGATGACGTCAGCGCCGAGTCCGCCAAAGCGTTCGGGAAAATCGCGGCAAGCGACGTGGTCTTTCAGTGTGGCGAAACGATCGTCGCCAGTACGCTCGATGCGGGACACAAGCGTGAGTTTTCGCGAAGTGGAATCCGCAACACCACTCATCGCGGTGAGCTGCCGGAGGAAGTCCAGCTCGGCGCCGAACGCTATCTCGTCAGCACGGTGAATCTTGCAAGCGGGGCCAGCGGGGCCGTCTCACTGACAGTGCTGAAGTCCTTTGACAAAGCGACTGCTTTTCTGAGCGCCCTGAATCGAACGCTCATTTTGCTGGGCCTGCTGACGGTGACCGCCGGCAGCCTGCTAGGCTTCTTGATCGCCGAAAACTTTACACGGCCGCTCGCGAAGCTCGTCGGTGGCGTCAAGGCTCTCGAAGCAGGCGATTACAGTCATCCTCTCGAAAACAGCAGCTGCGACGAAGTCGGCGTGGTCACTGCGGCCTTCACGCGCCTCCGCGAGACTTTGCAGCAAGGCCAGCAGGAACAAAAGAAACTGGAGGAGCGCCTGCGCCAAGCCCACAAAATGGAAGCCGTCGGACGGCTGGCTGGAGGTGTGGCTCACGACTTCAATAACCTATTGACGATCATCCGTGGTCACTCCGACCTGCTCGCCGACCGTCCTGGCGCTGACGAACCTCAGAAACGCAGTGTGGAGCAAATCCAAAAAGCTGCGAATCGAGCTGTAGCCATGACCCGGCAGTTGCTCGCATTCAGCCGGATGCAAGTGCTCCAACCAAGCATTCTCGATCTGAACTCGATCATCTCGGAAATGGGGAAGATGCTTCCCCGACTGATCGGCGAGCACATCGAATTTACGTTCTCTCCGGATCCCAAGCTTGCACCCGTGAAAGCTGATTTGGGCCAGATCGAGCAAGTGCTCATGAATCTCGCCGTCAACGCCCGCGATGCCATGCCGGACGGCGGAAAACTCGTTGTGCGAACAAGCAACATCTCACTCAGTGCAGCCGAAGCCGCCAGGCGGCCGGCCATGACCGCCGGTGAATACGTGCTCATCTCTTTTTCCGACAGCGGCCAAGGTATGAGTGAAGAAACCAAAACACGAATTTTCGAGCCATTCTTCACCACCAAGGAAGTCGGCAAAGGAACCGGCCTCGGCCTCGCAACGGTCTACGGTATCGTCAAGCAGAGCGGCGGCTTCATCTGGGTCGAGAGCGCTCCTGGCAAAGGAGCGACTTTTGAGATTTACCTTCCGAAG
>JBGOTL010000037.1:0-28749 GCA_041476465.1 Candidatus Acidiferrum sp.
CTGACCCACTCTCCCTACCTTAGTTCGGAAGACCTCATCGAAGAAATCAAGCTGAAAAAAATGAAGCTCCATTGCAAGGATGAGATGGAGCGGATTGCCGCGCAGATACAGCGAGCGCGCCAGCAACACTCGCAATAAATACTTTTTGCCGGAATAACGACGGCCCGGCAGAGTATTTTGTCGTAGAATGACCGTGTCTTGTTGGGTGGCGTGAGATTAGCGCTGGAGACGCAAGGGGCATGGTCAAGGAAGGGTACTATTTTGGGTTGCCGCCGCTTGCGCTGGGCATTCTAGTTTTCTTTCTGCATGGGTATGGGCGGGTTCTGCCGCTTTTGGGAATTCTGCTGATCTGGCTGGCAACCTTTGTGTTCTATTTCTTCCGCGACCCGGAGCGTGTCGTTCCTTCCGAGCCCGGCGCAATCGTTTCTCCCGCCGATGGACGTGTCGTGGTGGTGACGGCCGAAGAGAACGCAGGACGTCCGGGGACGCGCATCAGCATTTTTCTTGCGGTCTGGAATGTGCATGTGAACCGCGCGCCGGCGGCTGGCAGGATCAGCAAAATGGAGTATCGCCCGGGAAAATTTTTGGCTGCCTGGGCAGAGTCCGCGTCGTTCGAAAACGAGCAAAATATTTTCACACTTGCGACCGAAGCCGGGGAGATGACGTTCAAGCAAATTGCGGGATATATTGCGCGGCGAGTGGTTTCGTGGAAGAAGCCCGGGGAGGAAGTCGCGCGCGGGGAGCGCATCGGCCTGGTGCGTTTCGGTTCCCGAGTGGATGTATGGATGCCGCGCGACGCGGAAATACTGGTCTCCGTTGGACAAAGTGTGAGTGGCGGCTCGAGCGTGCTGGCGAAATGGCCGAATACGCGTGGCGCCGGCGATAGCGAGCAGGACACAGCGGCAGCAGAGACGAATCTGACTGCGGCAGGGAATCACAAATACAATGCCTGACCTCGAGCAACAAGAAATTCCGTTTCAACAAGGGCGGATCAAGAATCCCAGGCTGCGCCGGGGCATCTTTCTCCTTCCGAGCCTGCTTACGGTGGGGAATCTGCTTTGTGGTTACTACGCGGTGGTGGCCTCCCTTCACGGAACAATGGATGACTTCGATCATGCGGCTAGAGCGATCGGAATTGCCATTCTTTTCGATTCACTGGACGGGCGAATCGCGCGGATGACGGGAACCAACACGGAGTTTGGCGAACAGTTCGATTCGCTGGCGGACGTGGTGAGTTTTGGGATTGCGCCCGCGGTAATGGCGTATGCCTGGGGCGTGCGCAGTCTTCCCGGGCAAAAGACCGCCCTGGTAGAACAAATCAGTCACTTGGGCTGGATCCTTTGTTTGGTTTTCCTGGTCTGTTGCGCCTGGAGACTCGCGCGATTCAACGTTCAGGGCATGGCGCCAGGTGGGAACAAGAATTTCGTGGGAATGCCAACGCCCGCAGCGGCAGGCTTGCTCGCCGCCCTGGTCCACGGATGGAAGGTTCCGCTTTCCGATTGGCGGTGGTCCGTGGCGTGGTTTTTGCTGGCGGCTGGGCTGGGCGCGTTGATGACCAGCACCATCCGGTATTACAGCTTCAAAGACCTGCCGTGGACTCGCAAGCAGCCGTCGCTGGCGGTGGTGCTCCTGCTGCTGGTGATCGCGGTCATTTGGATGTACTCGGAATACGCGCTGGTCATATTAGCGTGTTCGTATGCGGCCGGCGGGATTGTGCTGCATATTGTCAGGTTTCTGCGGCATCGTCAGGTATCGCGGACCGCGTGATTCATGCCATCTCTGGAACGGGATTTCAAAATTGCCATTCAGCTTGCGGAGATGCTCTGGTGATCAAGAGGAGAATACTGGGCACGCTGGCGCTGTGCGGGGCAGTCCTCGGCGGCTGCGGGTACCACGTGGCCGGGCGCGGAGATTCCTTGCCGAAGACCATTCATGTGCTTGCGATCCCGGCGCTTGAGAACAAGACGAACAGCTACCGCATCGAGCAGAAATTGACGGCGGCGACAGTGCACGAGTTTTTGGCAAAAACGGGCTATCGCGTGGTTTCCGATCCGGGAAGCGCGGATGCCGTGCTGCGCGGCAAAGTACTGAGCCTGGAGGCGGCGCCGCTGCTTTTTGACACGCAGTCGGGCCGCGCCACGACCATGCTGGTTACCGTGAGGTGCGAGGTCACGCTGACGGAGACCGCCGCCGATAAAATTCTCTATCATGCGGACAATTTCCTTTTTCGCAACGAATACGAGATTTCTACGGACATTCCTTCGTTCTTCGAGGAACAAGACCCGGCGCTGGAACGTCTGGCGCGGGATTTTGCCGCGCGCCTGGTTGCGGCGGTTACGGAGAATTATTGATGGCGCGGGTTTCCACGCAAGAGTTGCTGGCGAGGCTGGAGAAGGGTGAATTGTTGCCGGCCATCCTGCTATTGGGCGAAGAACCTTATCTGCGTGACGCCTGCCGCGCGCAATTAATCGAAAGATTTGTGCCGGAGGCCTCGCGCACCTGGGGGGTCTCCCGGTATTCCGCGGATCGCGGCGAGACGCAAGCGGCCCTGAATCAGGCGCAGACGCGGCCCATGCTTTCGCCTCGGCAAGTGGTTTTCCTCGAGGATGCCGAAGAAATCGAAAAGCTAGGTGAAAAGAACCGCGACGAAATTGTGAGGCAGCTCGAAGCGTATCTTGATAACCCCGCACCCTTCACGGTACTGGTCATGGAGGCAACGGGACTCGATCAGCGCATGAGGCTCGGCAAGTTGCTTGCAGAAAAGTCCCTGGTGGTGGAGGTCGGCCTTGCCGAGAAAGCCGAGGAGCGGCAGGCTGCGGCGGTGGCGCTGGCCCGGGTGATTGCGAAAGAACAAAGCGTGGAATTCGAGAAGGGCGCGGCGGAGGATCTTGCCGAGTTTGTGTCCGCCGACCTCCTGCGATTGAAAACGGAAATCGACAAACTGAGTACCTACTCCGGCGAACGAAAGTTGATCCGCCGGCAGGACGTCAGCGCCATGGTCATTTCAGAGAAAACCACGACGATTTGGGATTTGGCCAATCTACTGGCCTCGCGGGAGCCGGCCAAGGCTCTGGAGTTTTTGGACCGGCTGCTGCGAGAAGGAGAAGAGCCGCTGCCGATGCTTGGCGCGATGGCCTGGATGTACCGCAAGCTGATTGAGGCCAGCGAAGTGAAAGGCGTCACGAATGGCTGGCAGGCGGCGCGTGCTCTTGGCATGCGGCCGGACCAGGCGGAACTGGCGCTGCAGAGCGCGCGCAAGATTTCAAAAGTGCGCCTGCTGGCAGGCTTGGGAGCGCTGCAACGGGCCGACGACCGTCTGAAACGCGGCGGAAAAGATGCGCGCGCAGTGCTGGAGTTTCTGGTGACAGAGTTGACGCGGGGAGACGCGAAAGCGGCTCAGAGCTAGAAATGTTGGATAAATAGATTTAATACAAAGGGCGCAGAGTTCACGGAGAATGAGGCGAAGGCTTCTGTCCCATGCAAGACGCCGGGCTGAAGCCCGGCGTCTACACTGCTCTCTCAGCAACCTGAAGTTAGTTCTTGGTCTTGAGTCCGTTATAGGCCAGCGTGAGGCGCGACTTGTAGCGGTTCGCAGTGTTCTCGTGCAGCACGTTCTTGGAAATCGCGCGATCGATCGCCGAGAGTGTCGGCTGGAGAAGATTGCCCGCCGCGGTGGCGTCGCCCGCGGTGATTGCGGTGCGCAAACGCCGCATCATGCTGCGAACCCGGGTGCGGTTCGCGCGATTCACTTCGGCGCGTTGACGAGATTGCGCCGCGCGCTTTAAAACTGACTTCTTCTTTTTCTTAACTTTGGTACCCTGACCCTGCGCCATCTATTGCTCCTTTTTCGTATTACTCAATCTTCTAACGTAAACGAGGCGAACCGCTTTGTCAAACGACGCAAAAGGGCAGCCAACGCCGCCGATTCAGAAACCAGCGGCCGGGGTTACTGCGAATTCGGTCTTACGGCCGATGGGGGCGCCGAACAGCAAGCACGACGAGCTGCGCCTGCTCCTCAATTCGCGCAATCCCATCATTACCATAGAAACCACCGAGGAGCAGCGCGCTGAGCAATTACTGTTCGAAGTCGCAACAGAGCTCGGCGTGCCGCTTTACGCCTGGACGGTCACCACCGGCCTGGCCAGGTTCAATGGCGGAGCGCTTTACAACTCCGATCAGCCGGAACAATGCCTCGCCAACATTGCCACCATCCAGGGCGACGCCTTCTTCCTGCTCAAGGATTTTGGCCGCTATTGCGACAACGACAAGATCAGCCGCCGCCTGCGCGACATGGCGGACAAATTTCGCAGCGTGCGCAGGTCCATCGTAATTCTTGCGGCGTCCGTCGAATTGCCGCCTGGGTTGGCGGGTGAGGCCGCGCCATTTCAACTGGGGCTGCCGGGGGCGGAGGAGTTACTGCCTGGCGTAAAACAGGTGCTGGAGGAATCGAACCGCGATCAACATGTGTCCATATCCCTCGATTCGGCAGGAATGGGGCAGCTTGCGCAAAACCTCTGCGGGCTGCCTGAAGAAGAAGCGCTGCGCACGTTGCGCAAATGTCTGCTCTCGCGCGGCAAGGCCGATGTGGGCCTGCTGGATGACGTGCTCGATGCCAAGCGCCAAATTCTGCGCGCGGACGGCTTGCTGGAAACCGTGCGCTGCGATGCTTCTTTCACGGACGTTGCTGGATTGAAGCACTTGCGCGAATGGGTGGACAAGCGGCGCAGCGCATTGACGCCGGAAGGCCAGCGATTCGGTTTGGAACCGCCCAAGGGGCTGCTCATCACCGGCGTGCAGGGCTGCGGCAAGAGTCTGGCGGCGCGGGCGGTGGCGGGAGAATGGGGATTCGAGCTGGCGCGGCTGGATGCCGGCGCGCTCTACGACAAATTCGTTGGCGAAAGCGAAAAGAAACTGCACAAAGCTCTGGAACTGGCGCAGAAGCTTGCGCCCATGGTTTTGTGGATTGACGAAATCGAGAAAGCGTTCGCCTCGGCCGGAAGCAGCGGCGATGCGGATGCAGGGTTGTCACAGCGTTTGCTGGCCACGCTGCTGACGTGGATGCAGGACCGCCAGAGTGGCGTGTTCCTGGCGGCGACTTCGAATAACATCACCATGCTGCCGCCAGAAATGCTGCGCAAAGGGCGCTTCGACGAGATTTTTTTCGTGGACTTGCCGAACGAAGATGTTCGCGAGATGCTTTTCACACTGCACCTGAAGAAGCGCGGCAGGGAAGTGACATCTTTTGATGTGGCAAAGATGGCGGGAGCCAGCGACGGTTTCTCCGGCGCGGAAATCGAGCAGGCTATCGTCGCGGGCCTCTATACGGCCTTTGGCGCGCAGCAACAACTCACGACGGAAATTCTTCTAGCGGAGATTCACGGTACCCAGCCGCTCAGCGTCACCCGTGCGGAAGATATTCAAGCCATCCGCGATTGGGCCAGGTCCCGCGCGGTACACGCAGACTGATCGCAAATCTACTTTCGCGCCGGAAAAGAGAACGGAAACTCAAAGAGCAAATCGCCGGCGGGAACAATCATGCTTAGTTCGCGGGAATTGGGGTCGCGTTCGAACCACACGGCGCCGGAAATGTTTTCATTGGGTTTGATGGACGCATCATGCAGCGCCAGGGCCTTGATCTGCTTCACACTGTCCAGCGGCACACTCTTCAGGGCCATGCGCTCGGCTTCCTGATGCAACGCCAGGTAATTCTGCGAAGCAGGCGCTTGGTACGCGGCGGGATAAAAATTGCCGCTTTCGAACGCCGAATGCTGCGCAACCGCGCTGGGTGTGGGAGCGGCGTTGGCCGCCGTCCAGAGGACTTGATGATTCAGGGCGCTGGCGATTTTCCCGGGAGCCTGGTAGGGAAGTGATTTTAGCGCGGGTTCCAATTCATCGAGGGTCATGCGCGAGGGCCGCACGTCCACTGCATTTTCACCGGCATTCGCCACCGCCACTTCGGCGCGGAATTTCCATCCCGTATCTACGAGAGAAACCTGGACGGTGAGGCCTTCGGCGGTGAGCGATTCCACCAGATTGCCCGCGCTGAACAACTGTTCGCTGCCCGCTTGCCCCGAGCGCCAGCGCACCACGCCGCTGGAGCTAACGGCGGCCTCCGTGGGCGCGGCCGCGGGTGCGCTGGCCGGCTGCGATGTCGTGACGAGATGACTCACTTCGACGTACCCGTTTTTGCCGTCGGCCATGCGGATCTTCACGGTATACCCTTCGAAGCCGGAGAGCACGGCGACTTCGTTGTTGCAATTCAGTATCGCCACGATTTTCATGGGGATGGTCTGCTCGGGATCTGACGTTACCGGCACGCTGGAAGCGCCGTGGCAGCTGATCAGGCCGCGCGCGCCTACGGCTGCCGGAGCCACCGGCGTATTCGTATCTTCCGCCGCCCCGGACGCTTGCCCCATGGCTAAACTCGCCATCGCGCCAAGAACCAGCAATTTTCTAGACATAGACATTTGGGCCCATTCCTCCGCCATGAAAGTCAAAAGCAATCGCTGCATCTCTGGATCGATTGGCATCTTCGCGTTACGAAGTGCCCAGGTCCATAGGACGCGGGTACCAGAGGGCCGGTTATGATTTGAACACCGGCGGGGCGTACGAAATGTTGCGCCTTAGTGCCAAACCGAAGGCTCTATTCCCGCTTGTACGGTGTTCGTGCCGCCGGTGAGAAATTACCGATTGTTCTATCGAATAGTTTGAGTTGGCCGGAAAGGGTAATTACAGCGGCCACTAAAAACAGGAATTGACGGTGTAATCATCGTGTAACTTGACCGCTGCGCAGCAGTGGCGTAGGGTGAAGGAAGTTTCTCCCTGAGTTGGCTGCATTGCGGTCATGTGTTTCCAGGAGGAATCCCATCGGCCACCCGGTTTCGGTAGCAGGCAAGTCTTCCAATTGGATGCGTCGCACGATTCACATTTCCGGAAAAATTGAACCCTTCTTCGGCACCTTGGACGAGAACGTCCGTCTGCTCGAGGAGGCCCTGCGTGTTCGCACGCACCTGAACGACAACCGGCTCACCATCGAAGGCGAGCAGGAAAGCGTTGACCAGGCCGTGCGCATCGTCGAGGAGTACAACCACCTGACGCGGCACGGGCGGACGCTGGCGAGCTCCGAAGTGAAATCGCTCGTGCATGTGGCGACGGAGGACCCGCGCAGCTCGCCGCGCGGCATGTTCGAGCCCGCGCGCGCGCGCTCCTTCGGCAAGAAGCAGGTCATGCCGAAGAACGCCAGCCAGCGCCGGTACATGGAAGAGATCGAGAAGCACGACATGATGTTCGGCATCGGCCCGGGAGGCACGGGCAAGACGTATCTCGCGGTGGCCATGGCCGTCAGCGCGTTGCTCACCAAACAGGTGAACCGCATTATCCTCGCCCGGCCCGCGGTGGAGGCCGGCGAACGCCTCGGCTTTTTGCCCGGCACGCTGCAGCAGAAGATCGATCCCTACATGCGCCCGCTATACGACGCGCTGTACGACATGCTGGACGCGGACAAACTCGAGCGCTTCCTCGAGAAGGGAATTATCGAGGTTGCTCCCCTGGCCTTTATGCGCGGACGCACTTTGAATGATTCCTTCGTCATTCTGGATGAAGCGCAGAACACCACCAGCGAACAGATGAAGATGTTCCTGACGCGGCTGGGCTTCAATTCCAAGGCGGTGATCACCGGCGACATCACGCAAATTGACCTGCCGCAAGGGAAGAAATCCGGATTGGTGGAGGCGCTGGAAGTCTGCGGAAAGATCGAAAGCATCGGGGTGATGCACTTCAACGAAAAAGATGTGGTGCGGCACAACCTGGTGCAGCAGATCATCCGCGCTTACGAAGAATACGATATGGCGCACCCGCAGCGCGGCGGGAACGGGAAGCCGGCCGCGCCAGCCAAGGAATCCGGAGGCGAGCAGCCCAAAGACGCACAAGAGCGATGAAACTGGACCAACTTGCGAGTGAAGTCATCGAGAACCGGCAAAGCACGGTGCGCGTCTCCTTGCGCCCGCTCCTGCAATTCTTGCAGGCCATGAAAACGGAGTTGCGGCTGGAGAGAGCGAACTTCACGGTATGCCTGGTGAGCGATCCGGAAATGGCGCGGCTGAACAAAACGTATCGCAAGATAGCGGGTCCCACCGACGTATTATCCTTTCCCTCCGTCGCGGGGAGAAAACTCCTGCGTTTTCGCCGCCGCAAAATGGTGCTGCGCGGCGGGAGTTTCCTGGGCGACATCGCGATTTCTCCTTCGACGGCGCGCCGTTATGCCAAGGAACACGGGCGTGCGCTTCAGAATGAACTGTGCGTCCTGATGCTGCACGGTGTACTGCACCTGCTGGGCTACGACCACGAAACTGACCGCGGCGAAATGAACCGCATCGAACTGCGCCTGCGCCGGCGGCTTGGATTGTCCTGATGAATTTCATCTGGACATACGGGATCGGTGTGCTCATTCTGACGCTGGGCCTGCCGATTTTTTCCTACCTGGCCTTGATCTACCGCGAACTTGGCCGCATGACCACGGGCCGTGTTCACGAACACCTGGACATTTTCGAAGCGGAAATCGAACCAAAGCTGCGCATCAACCGGCGCAGCGCCGGGCGCACCTTCCGCATCCTTGGCCATTTCTGGCTGGCGTTTCTAGTCCTGGAGACCACCCGCGGCGTGGTCTATTTCGTTCCCGGAACGTGGGAAGCCGGCGTGGAATTCTTGGTTTTCCTCACCCTCGAAGTGGTCATTGCCATGCACTTCGTTCCGGACATGCTCCTGTATCGAACCACCGGCCGGTGGCTGCTCCCGCTGTTGCCTTTTATTCGCGGCGCGATGTGGCTGGTTTGGCCCATCCGGGTTTTCCTGGAAGGCGCGGAATCGCTGGCGCGCATCTCCGAGCACGAACCGGAAAGAACCGAGGAACAGCGCACGGAAGAAGGCATCGAAGCGCTGGTGGAAGCCGCGGAAGAAGAAGGCATCATCGAGCAGGATCAGGCGGACTTGATTGAGCAAGTCGTGGAATTCAGCGACAAGCGCGTGCGCGAAGTGATGACCCCGCGCCCGGACATCGTGGCCATGCCCGCGGAGGCTTCTCTGGAAGAAATGCACGCCAAATTTGTGGAGACGCGCTTCGCGCGCATGCCCGTCTACGAAAAATCGCTGGACGACATCATCGGCGTGGTCTACGCGCAGGATCTGCTGCAAGTCGCGGATCAGGACTTGCCGCGGCGCAAGGTGCGTGAGCTGATTCGCCCAATCCTCTTCATGCCGGAAACCAAAGCGGGCTCGGACCTTATGAAAGAAATGCGCCAGAGGGGCATGCCGATGGCCGTGGTCATTGACGAGCATGGATCGGTGGCTGGAATTGCCACGGTGGAAGACCTGGTCGAGGAGATCGTCGGAGAGAGCGGCTACGACGACAAGCAGCCGGCGCCGGATGTGGTGCGAGAAGCGGACGGGGGACTGGTGATGCGCGGCAGCATGGCCATTCGCGATGTCGAAGAGCTTCTGGGAGTGCAATTTGCCGACAAGGCGGACGATACCGTGACGACCATCGCCGGTTTATTGAGTCATGTGTCCGGGAAAGTTCCTGCCCCCGGCGACAAAATCGATCTGGCGGGCCACCATTTCGAAGTCGTGGAAGCGAATCAGCGCAAAGTGCTGCGCTTGCGCATTCGCAAACATCTCACCGCAACGCCAGCGAAAACCAGCTGAGCCTTGCGAAGGAGATTACCCCGGATTTCCGATTCGAAAATCGGCGATAAGAGTGTAGAAGATCTGCATCCCTGTGTTCATGTGTGAGCCGAGTACACGGAAGTCTTCCGGAGGTGGACACCCAGTGGGTGAGAGCCAAAATCAGCGCTTTCAGCTCTCCTTCAACAGGGTTTTGCGCGTCGATTTTCAAGGATCACGGGTGACTTCGGGCGACGGACGGCTGGTGAAACATGCGCGCTATTACTGGCTGTTTTTGGCCGAAGGGCATCTCAGGCGGCGGCGTTTTGGCAGCATGCTGCGAAGGATCGCGGCGCTGCCCATGCCCGACGGCTAGAGCACCATGAGAGTGGCAAATGTCGTGCTGGGCGCTCAACCAAGAGGCAAGTGTCAGCGGCAAGGCGGTGGGAGGGGGAAACAGACCAGACAAGTCAGCGGAATGGCCAAGACGAACCGCGATGCCAGCCCAAAGAAGCCATCGTGATCTGAGATTGACAGGAGAGGGGCGGCTGCCGTATGGTTCCTTGCAAAGTTAAAGTTGAAATCGGAAATTCCCGATAAAAGATCAAATCGAGAATTCCAGGGCAAGTAGTTGCTGGCTGCTCAAAGTTTCCGAAATCGGGAGTCCAAAAGATGAGGGCCGGTGGTTGGGATTTGAATCTAAATTGCTGAGGGGTCCAATGGTAATCAGAAAACAAAAGGTGATCGCAATATTGTTCGGACTGGTCCTTTGCCTGATGGGCAGCCAGACGCAGGCGCAAGTGGTGACAGCGAATTTACAGGGCCTCGTGACCGATGGCACGGGCGCCGTCGTGCCGGATGCAGCAGTCACAGCCGTAAGCTTGGAGACGGGCCTGACGCGCGAGACGGTGACGAACGGAGAGGGATTCTACCGTTTCAATCTACTGCCGCGAGGCACCTACGAGGTGCGCGCGGCAAAATCCGGGTTTGTCACCGGGCGCGTTCAGGGAGTCACACTGGTCGTGGGAGAAACCGTCAACGCCAACATGACGTTGAAAGTAGGAGCGCAATCGGAAAAAGTTATCGTCTTCGCCGATTCGGCCCACGTGGAGACCTCAAATTCGCAAGTGCAAGGCCTGGTGCAGCAGGTGCAGATCGAGAACCTGCCGATCAATGACCGAAATTTTCAGCAGCTTGCCGACTTCATTCCCGGCGCGGCTCCTGCGTCATCCTACGACCCCACGAAGCGGCTCTATGGCGGCGTAGTGTCCGGCGGCGCCACCGCGCGAAGCTCGGGAATCAGCATCGATGGTGGAAATTTTAATGACAATATCGTGGGCGGGCCCGTAGGACTGGTCCCCGAAGATGCCATTCAGGAATTTCAAGTGGCTACCAACCAGTTCTCCGCGGAATATGGCCATTCGTCCGGACCGTTTATCAATGTGATTACGAAATCGGGCACGAACGCGGTGCACGGCAGCGGCTTCGGACTGTTCCGTCACAAAGATTTGCAGGCGCGCGGATTTTTTGAGCCCACCAAGCCGAATTTTGACCGCGAACAATATGGGGCTGCGGTAGGCGGGCCCATCATCAAGGATAAAACGTTCGGATTCTTCGCCTTCGAACGCAACCGTCAGGAGAAATCGCAGACCGTCAATACCAGCGGAATCTTTCCCCAGTTCGAGGGGTCATTTCCGGCGCCATTGCGCGACCTGCTGATGGTCGCCAAGCTCGACCATCATTTCAACGCCGCACACTCGGTCAGCCTGCGCGCGTCATTTCAGCGCAATACTTCCAAAGAGGGATTGCTGAAAGACCCGAATATCTCCGTGGGAGGACCGCCGACGGGGAGCGCTTTTCAAATTGCCACGAATGAGGATATTTCCTGGCAGGGCATGCACACCTGGGTCATATCCACCCGGACACTGAATCAGTTTACTTTGCAGTTTAATCGCTTCATCAACGAGCTGAACCCCACCACTTTTGGGATTAACCTGCGGTTTCCCTCGGTGGTAATCGGGCAAAACGCCTCCACGCCGCAGGGCGTGCAGCAGGACCGATTGCAATTGCGCGATGATCTATCCACGCAGAAGCAGTGGCACGGCACGCATAACTTCAAATTCGGCACGGATCTCAATCCGCGTATCAAGTACAACTCCTTGTTCGACCTGTTTAAGACGCCGACGTTCGTTTTCAGTTCTGACGTTCCCACTCTCACCTGTTCTTCCTCGGTAAGTTGCAATACGAACTTGCCAGTGGGCTCGCCAAACCCGATTGCATTTGCAATCAGGGCGTTTGGCTCGACACGCGAGGCAGGCACCACCGTCTGGCAGACCGCCTTTTACGCTCAAGACGACTGGAGAGTGAGCAGCCGCCTGGTGCTTAATTTGGGCTTGCGTTATGAATATGAGAGCGGATTCGTGAATGCCGGCTTTCACCACCCGCTCGAAGGTCGAGCTCCTTTCTTCAACAGCCGTACCCGCCAGACCGACAAGACTGACTTCGGCCCGCGTATCGGCTTTGCTTACGATGTCACCGGAAAGGGCACGAGCGTGATTCGCGGCGGTTGGGGGATTTACTACGACTCGACTCCCTGGGAGATCTCCTACATCGACCGGACCTTTAATGGCGCAAAATACCTGATCGGTACGTTCTTCCCCTCCAAGCCCGACATAAACGACCCTGCATTTTCGGGGACTGTAGCGCCTGGCGGTAATGCGATTAACGGCCGCGTCAAGACGCCGTATACCGAGCAAACGTCCATCGGCATAAGTCAGGGATTGCCGTGGAGCATGGTGCTGGACGCATCGTATGTACATATCCTGGGGTTGCACGGTTGGATGTCCCGGGAGTTGAATCCTCCGGGCCTTGATGCCATGGGAAACGCGGTTCCCCCGCCATTTCCGTCGCTGGGATCCTTTGTTAGTTTTGAAACTATCAACATCAGCCACTACAACGCGCTGCAGGTCAGCGTGCGGAAAAATCTGGATAAGCACGTGCAATTCCAGCTTGCCTACACGCTTTCCAAGGCGGTCAGCCTCTCTGACGACATCTTCGAACCCGGCGTGCCGCAGGATAGCAACAACTTGTTCGCCGACAAAGGGCCTTCGCTTCGTGATGCGCGCCACCGCTTTGTGTGGAGCGGGATTGTCAGACTACCCTTTGGCTTCGAGACGTCAAACATCATCGCTGTGCAATCCGGGCGCCCGTACAACATTACGACCGGCACGGACGACAATGGTGACGGTCACATTAAAGATCGTCCGGCGGGGGTGGGCCGCAATGCGGGCCGCGCCGCGACGACGGTCATCTGGGACACGCGGCTCTCTCGTCCAATCAAGATTGGCGAGCGGGTTCGAGTAATCCCCACTATCGATATGTTTAACGTACCCAACCATCCCAACTTTGACGCTGAATCATACATCGGCACGCTTAATGCCGGATGCCCGGCGGGTTCGACATTGGCGACCTGCGGTGGCTTGCAGAATCCCGGGTCAGCCTTCGGCAAGCCGACAGATATAATCTCTCCGGCGCGACAATTGCAGTTGGGGGTCCGCATCACGTTTTAGATCGGGAACAGGGGCCCGGGACTCCGGGCCCCGCACCTAACACCATAGCTTGTGATCACCAACCGTATTAAAGGCCGGCTTGGTCACGATTCTTTCTCCCAATCTTTCCCGGAGGTGCTATGAAGATTTCGTCTGCGATGTTCGCCATCCTGTTCCTTACGTCGGGCATCGCGCGCGGCCAAGGTGCGAGCGCCAACCAGACTCCAGCCACCGTCAAGTATCATGTGACAATGAACGATGTGAAGTATGTCTACGGCGTGGCGCCGCCTGTCGCGCGGCTCTCTTCGGGCGACGTGCTTGAAACAAACACCGTGGACGCCTTCGGCAATGCGATTCAGAAGCCCGGCGACACGCTCGCCCTCGTCAAGGGCGATAACCCGCTGACCGGTCCGTTCTATATCGACGGCGCCGAGTCGGGAGACACACTCGTTGTGCGGTTCGAGTCCCTCGAGGTGGACGGCAATCAGGGAGTCGGCGCTTTCGCCCCTGGATTCGGAGCGCTCAATTCCACCGGGTACACTCCCATGCTCAACTCCCCCATTCCCGAGCGCATCTGGCTCTATCCCATCGACCACGTGTCAAACACAGGTACGTTTCGCGCACTCGATTCGAAGTTCTCCGTAAAAATTCCGCTCCATCCTTTTCTCGGCTGTATTGGAGTGGCTCCGGCGGGAGGCGAGGCTCGCAGCTCCGTCGTCCCGGCGGAATTCGGAGGAAACATGGACGCGCCCGAGGCCAGCGTCGGGAACACGCTCTATCTCCCTGTCAATGTTCCCGGTGCGTTGCTCTATATGGGAGATGGCCATGCCGCGATGGGCGATGGCGAAGTGGCCGGCACGGCGATCGAAGTCCCTTTGCGTGTGCGGCTGCGCGTATCCGTCCTCAAGGGCCAGCGGATAGAATGGCCGCGCTTTGAAAACGACAACGAAATCATGGCCGCGGGCATCTATCGTCCCCTCGATGATTCGCTGCGCATCGCCTTTACACAACTCGTCGGCTGGATTCACCGCGATTACGGCCTTTCAGAGCTTGATGCCTACGAACTGCTCTCGAAAGTCGGCACGATTCACCTGACCGAAATGGTGGATCCGAATTACGTGGTAATCGCCAAAATCGAGAAGAAATACCTGCCGCCGCGGATCCACTGAGCCTTTCTCATCCGCGGTGAAATGGTTCTTGTCACAGATCCGCACACGTACAAAAAAATGGCCGATTAGACTTTGCGGGCACAAGGATAGAGGTCCGCCCACTTCCGCAACATAGGTTTCCGCCAACGGACGCGGTACCATGGAAGAGCACATCAAGGTGAAAGAATTGGCGAAGAATCGTAAGTCGGGGTTTGTGGCCATTATCGGGCGGCCCAATGCCGGGAAATCCACTCTACTAAACCACTTTGTGGGACAGAAAGTGGCGATCGTTACTTCCAAGCCGCAAACCACGCGCAATCGGATTCAAGGAATCGTAACCCGCCCCGAAGGCCAAATCGTTTTCATTGATACCCCCGGTTTGCACGATGCCGATTCCGCCCTGGGGCGCCAGATGATGCATGAAGTGGCGGCGGCTCTTGAGGGTATAGAAGTATTGCTCCTCGTTGTGGATGCCAGCGGCATGCTGCCACACGCGGATGCGATGTTGCTGCAGAAGGCGCAGCGCTTCCGCGGACGAACCATCCTGGCGCTGAACAAGATCGATCGCCTGCCAAAGCCGAAATTGTTGCCACTGATCACCGCGTTTTCCAAGGCTTTCGATTTCGCCGCCATCGTTCCGATCTCGGCGTTGAAAGGAAACGGTTGCGACCAGCTGCTCGACGAAGTGTTCAAACATTTGCCCGAAGGCGAACCGTACTTTCCCGAAGACCAGATTACGGATCAGCCCGAACGATTTCTGGCGGCGGAAATCATTCGCGAAAAAGCCATCCAGCTCACCTATCACGAAGTGCCGCACGCCCTGGCGGTGATGGTGGATAAATTCGAGGAGAAGCCGAAGCTCTTGCGCATTGAAGTGACCATGAACGTCGAGCGCGATTCACAAAAGAAAATTCTCATCGGCCACAAAGGCGAAATGCTGAAAAAGATCGGCACCGAAGCGCGCAAGGAATTGGAAACGCTATTCGGAACGAAAATTTATCTTGGTTTGTTCGTTAAGGTAGCTCCGGACTGGCGGGAAAATCCCCACAAAGTGCGGGAGCTGGACTGGCACAGCCAGCTGGAGGCGCTTGGCGAGGATCAGGCAAAGAGCGAGTGACTTTGGCCGTTTGTAGCCTGCTTCAATAAGCACTTCTCGCGCGGTCATATCCCCCGAAATACCAGCGCACGCTGAACGATGCGTACAACCCGTACGGCCCGTTGGTGTGAAGATCCGCGGGGCCCAGGCTGTTGCTGTAACGCCCCAAGAAATCCACCTGATGCTGTGTTGCGCGCAGCTCGAAATGTTTCGGCAACTGGAATCCGACTCCGACGGAGCGGTCAAACGCGATAGGCGCCATGGATGCCGAATACTTCAACTGCGGAATGTTGTTGCCAAAACTGAATTTGGGTTCGAGAAAAATGAACAAGTGCCGGGCGATGGTGCGGTTGAGCGGCTGAATCTCCACATAACCGCTGAAGAGGTAGCGCGCGTAGGCCGTGCAAGATGAATTGATGCCCCCGGAGTTGGCCGGCTGGGGAAACGCGCAACGTCCAAGGTCCGCCTCGTTGTGAGACGGGAGGACTCCAAAATCCGTGTACCCACGAATCCAATTGTGCGCAAACCAGCCTACGGACTTCGGCTCGCCAGACGCAATCGTGTTTGCCTGCTGTGGGTTGGCCTGGCCTCGCAGGGAAGGAGGAAGAACGACCAAAAGCGCAAACCAAACCAGGATAAACTTTTTCAAGATGGTTCTCCTTTGAAACAGCACGCCGATTTTTTCGAGTCGAAGAGCTCTCCGAGGTGAGCAAGAACCGCCAATGGGTTCAGCGGCGAGCCGTCAACCGCGGAACTTTGCGTGGAACCGCGAGCTGGATGTCCGCCGTAAGCTTCGAAACTTGCGGCATTCTACATCAGGTTCGCTGTCGGGGATGCAGGGGATTTAATCGGGAGCGGCGATGCCCAGCGATTTCATCTTGCGATAGAGATGGCTGCGCTCCAGGCCTAGCGCCGAAGCGGTTTGCGTCATGTTCCAACGATGCTCCTGAAGTTTTCGCAAAATGAATTCGCGCTCGTAGGCACTGCGCGCTTCGTGCAGCGTCGAATAGGGCTGATTCGGACTCTCCGCGGCGCCGCGAAAAAGCTCAGGCGGCAGGTGGTGGGGCTCGATGCGCGCCTGCGGGCAGACGATCACCAAGCGTTCCACAAGATTACGCAACTCGCGCACATTTCCCGGCCACGGATAGCGCACCAGAATGTCCATTGCAGATTCGCTGAGCTCCCTTGTTTTCTTGCCATAGGTGCCGCTGAATTCATTCAGAAAATACTTCGCCAGGACCGGGATGTCCTGCCGGCGTTCGCGCAGCGGCGGCACCAGGAAGGGAATCACATTTAGCCGGTAGAAGAGGTCCTGGCGAAACGCGCCGCGGGCTATTTCTTGTTCCAAGTGTTTGTTTGTGGCGGCGATCACGCGAACGTCGACGCTCAGGGTCTCATTCGACCCCACCGGTTCAAATCGTTGTTCCTCGAGCACGCGCAACACCTTGGACTGCGTGCGAAGGCTCATGTCGCCGATTTCGTCCAGAAAAAGTGTGCCGCCATCCGCTTTCTGAAATTTTCCAATCTTGTCTTCGGTGGCGCCGGTAAAACTGCCCTTGAGGTGGCCAAACAACTCCGATTCAATCAGCTCCTCCGGAATCGCCGCGCAATTCACTTCCACAAACGGCCCTTTGTTTCGAAGGCTGGCGGCGTGAAGCGCGCGAGCCACCAGCTCTTTTCCCGAGCCGCTTTCTCCGTAGATGAGGACGCGGCCGTTGGTCGGCGCGGTTACAGCGATTTGCTGGCGCAACGCCTTCATGGGCACGCTATCGCCAATCACCTGATAGCGATGGCCAAGCTCGCTGCGCAAAAGCTGATTTTCCTCGGCGAGCCGGCGCTGCTGCACGGCGTTGCGAACCAGCACAATGATCTTTTCAAGCGAGAGCGGCTTCTCAATAAAATCGAAGGCGCCCATCTTCGTGGCACGCACGGCGGTCTCGATGGTACCGTGTCCGGAAATCATGATCACCGCGGGTGGCCTCGGCAAGGATTGCATGCGGCTGAGCGCTTCGAGCCCGTCGATTCCGGGAAGCCAGACGTCGAGCAAGACCACTTCGACATCGCCGGCGGCCGTGCGGACCAGCGCTTCCTCCGCCGAGCCGACCGCTTCCACGGAATAGCTTTCGTCCTTAAGTATGGATGCCAGCGATTCGCGGATACCCGCTTCGTCATCCACGATCAATATATGTGGTTTCTGATTCATCGCCGCGATTCTGTCCCCGTGCGTTCCGCCACAGGCGCAGGTGTCAATTCGGCGACGGGCAATTCGATAAGGAACCGTGAGCCCACGGGATGATTGTCCTCCACATGGATGGAACCTCCATGTTCGGCGATGATTCTAGCGGCGATAGCGAGCCCCAGCCCCGTTCCACGGTCCTTCGTGGAAAAGTGCGGTAAAAACAACTTGTCCTTGTCTTCCGGAGAGATGCCGTGACCGGTGTCGTCCACACGGATTTCCACGCTTTCCGCATCGGGCCGCGGCCGTGTGGCGACCGTGATTTCGCGGCAGGGAGAGTTTTCCATAGCCTCCGCGGCATTGTCGATGAGGTTGACGATAACGCTGCGGAGAAGGCCGGCATCGGCGCGGACCGGCGGAAGATTCTCAGCCAAATTCGTTTTCACAAGAATGCCGTCGAGGCGTCCGGAGAAAACCTCGAGCGCTTCGTGAACCACAGTGTTGGCATCCGCCGGCGCGAGTTTTGCGGCGGGGAATCGCACGAACTGCGAAAACTCGTTGACGAGCCCCGCTAGAGTAGCAACTTCCCGCTCAATCAGCCGCGAACATTCCTGGACGAGGGTTGCAAGTTCCGGGTCACGCGGGGAGCCGGCTTCCGGGGTATCGCGACGGTCCAGATAGTGTGAAAGCCGCTGCGCGGAGAGTTGAATCGGGGTAAGCGGATTCTTGATCTCGTGCGCGATACGCCGGGCGACCTCCTGCCATGCGGCGGACTTCTGCGCGCGCAGCATTTCCGTCAAGTCATCGAAGACAAGTACAAAGCCGGAATTGGCACGGCGCGGGCCAAGTGAACTGACGGTCACGGCGAGGTGCAGCACGCGGCCGGAGATGAGCACTTCGATTTCCCGAGAGACCACCCCCATGCGCAACGATCGCCGCATCAGGGATTGCACCGTTTGCGCGGCTTCCGCGCCGAGGAGCTCTTCGAGAGAGCGCACATCACGCCCGGCCAGGCCAAACATCCTGGTGATGCCAGTATTCGCGCGCAGAATGCCGCCGTCCGCGTCCAGGGAGATGACTCCCGTGGGGATATTTTCCAAGACCGTTTCCATGAGCTGGCGCCGGCGTTCGAGTTCCTGTACCGCCTGCTGCAGGTTTCGCGTGAACTGGTCAATCTGCGATCGGTTATCGCGAAGTTGCGTGGTCATGGTGTTAAACGAGCGCACCAGAACGCCCAGTTCATCTTGCGCCTGCTCGGGAACTTGAAATGCAAAATTTCCGGAGGAAACTTCGCGGGTTCCCTCGGCCAGCGCCTGAATCGGCACGGTCACTTGCTTGGCAAGGAACAGCGCCACCCACATCGCCGCGAACAGAACAAGTAGCGTAAAGAAAAAAAGAATGAGCAGCATCTGCCTCTTGAGCGCGCGAAGGTTTTGCTTCTCTTCACCGTAGGCAAGCGATTGCGCCTCGATCTCGGTATATCGTTTGAGAAAATCGGGAGTCACGCGTTTCCCTGCGACAACGTACCCCAGGAATTCGCCGGCATCCACCATCCGTGATTTTCCAGCCAGGAAGTATGCATCTTGTGCCCGCCAAACTTCCAACCCGCTGGGCAGAACACGGATGGCCTTGCCTGAAGCGTCCGGACTCTGGCAATTTCCGCTAGGTACATTTTCGTCCTGATAGCGGCAGGAGATCCCCCCCTTCTCGACCAACCCCTTCTTGCCAACCACCCAGGCTGCGTCCGCACCCGCCTGAAATGCGTGCTTCAGAAATTCCTGCCCCTGAAAGGGAGAGTACATCATCGCTTCTCGGGCGATACCCTCCAGCCGTTGTTTCTCGCTGACTTCAAGGTCATTGAGCAATTTACGGCTCTGCTCCTCCGCGATCTCCAGGGGACGCGGGAACCACCTGCCCAGCGTGCGGTTGAGTAAGGAATAGCTCACAAAAAACATGAAGATGACCGGGAGCAGGGAAACCGCCATGGCTCCCACGACCATCTTGGTTTTGAAGCGCGCGCCAAGTTGGTCTTTGCTGCGTTCTGCCCAGAGACGCAGCAGGGTGCGCGCCAGAATGAGGCCGAACACGAGTACAGCCGCGGTAATGAAGCTAGAGACCGCATAGAGGGCGATGAAATTGTTCGGTTCGAACGGCAGGTCGAGAGAGCCCAATGTGAATACAGCCGCTAACAGCAGGGTAAGGAGAATCCCGCCAACCGCGAGTCGCCAGCGCTGCCTGGATTCTGGTGAACTCATACTTTGGATACCAAGGCTTCGGGAAGGAAACGCTGCAAGGCGCACTGATTGCAGCGCGGTTCTCGCGCATGGCAAAAATGCTTGCCGGTGTGCACGATCAGTGCGTGGTACTCATTGTAGAGCGGCACATTGTGAGGAAGGTTGCGTTCAAACAGCGCACGGACTTCCTCATAGCTATCTTTGCCATGGGTGATCGCATGGCGTTCCAGGATGCGCCGAGTGTAGGCGTCCACCACGAAGACGCGATGCTCGCCGGCATAGAGCAGGATCGAATCCGCAGTTTCCGGCCCGATGCCGTGGACGGCGAGCAGCTGTTCGCGTAGCACCGAAGTAGGTGTTCGAAACATTTTCGTAAGAGAACCAGCATACTCTGTCCGCAAGAATCGCACGAACGCTTTCAGCTTTTTCGCCTTTTGCCGGTAATATCCCGAGGAGCGAATCAGACCCGCAAGCCGGGCGCATGAGACTCTCTCCATCGAGCGGGGAGACAATAGTTTCTCGCGGCGGAGATTCGCGATGGCCCGCTCGGCATTGTTCCACGCCGTGTTCTGCGTAAGGATCGCGCCGACGATCACTTCAAATCGCGTGCGGCCCGGCCACCAGTGCTGCGCTCCGTGCGCCGCATAAAGAGCATCGTAGTAGTTCTGCAAGACGCTGCGTGCTTGCGGCTCAAGGGTGGCGACAGTTGGATGGACACTTTCCGTCAGCTGTGGCGCGGGATGGACGGAATGTGGCACAACACGGAGTACAGACATCTCTCTCGCAAGATAGCCAGCATGCCGGAGCAAGTCAAGAATCCCTGCCATACCACTTCGCGCAAACCTGCCCTGCCGGACAGGTATTAGCCATTTCAGAACGGCCCTTGAAATTCTAGCTACGTGCGGCGGCGGCATTTGTTAAGGTGGGCGCTGGGTACTAATGCGACAGGAGTACTGCGGATGTCCGTCCGTCTGGGCGAAATATTAATCAAAGAAAGTCTCATCACGCAGGACCAGCTCCAAAAAGCGCTGGAATTCCAGCGTTCGAATGGGGGCAAGCTAGGAAGCTGCCTGACCAAGATGGGCTTCATCACCGACGATGACATCACCGGTGTCCTTTCCCGCCAGTATGGCGTTCCCTCCATAAACCTCAAGTACTACGAAATTGATCCCACGGTAATCAAACTCATTCCCCAGGACACCGCTTTGCGGTACCAGGTGATACCGCTTTCGCGTGTCGGCTCCGTTCTGACCATTGCCATGACGGACCCCACCAACGTATTCGCAATGGACGACATCAAGTTCATGACCGGTTTCAATGTCGAGCCGGTCGTCGCCTCGGAATCCGCGATCGGTGAAGCGATCGTCCGCTTCTACGGGGGCTCCCAAGGCAATCATGAGGAGTTGAGCAATTTGATGAAGGACCTGGTTGAAGACGACCAGGAGCTGGAGTTGACCTCGGAAGAGACCGAGCTGGATACCGCCACACTTGAGAAAGCCGCCGAAGAAGCGCCGATCATCAAGCTGGTCAACCTGATCCTCACCGATTCCGTGAAGCGCGGGGCCAGCGATATTCACATCGAGCCCTACGAACTCGAAATGCGCGTGCGCTTCCGCGTTGACGGCCAGCTTTCCACGGTCATGAGCCCTCCGCTAAAGCTGAAAGATGCCATCACCAGCCGTCTGAAAATCATGGCCAAGCTGGATATCGCGGAAAAGCGTTTGCCGCAAGACGGCCGCATCATGATCAAGTACAAAGCGGACGGCAAGAAAAAGGAGCTCGACTTCCGCGTCTCCACGGTTCCGACGCTCTATGGCGAAAAAGTCGTTCTTCGCTTGCTGGACAAAGAAAACCTGCGCCTGGACATGACCAAACTCGGCTTCGAGCCGGAATCCTTGGTCAAATTTGAGCGCAACATCCTCAAGCCCTACGGCATGGTGCTGGTCACCGGCCCGACGGGGTCCGGCAAAACGAACACGTTGTATTCCTCGGTGGCCACACTGAACAAGGTCGATACCAACATCATGACCGCGGAGGATCCGGTCGAATTTCAATTGGCCGGGATTAACCAGGTCCAGATGAAGGAGCAGATCGGACTGAACTTTGCCGCGGCCTTGCGCGCGTTTCTCCGGCAAGACCCTAACATCATCCTCGTCGGTGAGATCCGCGATTTCGAAACCGCGGAAATCGGCGTCAAGGCTGCTCTGACGGGACACTTGGTATTGTCAACCTTGCACACCAATGATGCGCCTTCCACCATCAGCCGTTTGATGAACATGGGCATCGAGCCCTTCCTGGTCGCCACTTCCGTCAATTTGATTTGCGCGCAGCGGCTTGTGCGGCGCGTTTGCTCCAATTGCAAGGAAGAACTGGAAGTGCCGGAACAAGCGCTCATCGACGCGGGCTACACCCCCGAAGAGGCCAAGAAGACCAAGATTTATCATGGCAAGGGGTGCTCCACCTGCGGGAAGCGCGGCTATAAAGGCCGGACTGGTTTATACGAAGTGATGGAAATTAATGACGAACTGCGCGAATTGATCCTCGTCGGAGCCTCGGCCCTGGAGCTCAAGAAAAAGGCGATCGAGCAGGGAATGATCACTCTTCGGCGCAGCGGGCTGATCAAGGTGGCTCTGGGCCAAACGACCATGGAAGAGGTACTGCGCGAAACGGTTCTCTAGACAGAAGAAGGTGAGCGATGGCTGGGATCACGCTGAGCGAATTGCTGAAAAAAATGAGTGAGATGGGAGGCAGCGACCTCCACATCACCACCAATAGCGCGCCGCGCGTTCGCGTGCACGGACGGCTGCGCCCCCTGGATATGCCGCCACTGACCGCCGCGGACACCAAATCGCTCGCCTACAGCGTGCTGACGGACGCGCAGAAGCACCGCTTCGAAGAGAACCTGGAGCTTGACTTTTCGTTCGGCTTGAAAAATCTGGCGCGTTTTCGCGGAAACGTTTTCAATCAGCGTGGCGCGGTCGGCTCGGTCTTCCGCACCATTCCCTGGGAAATCAAGGGCTTTGACGCGTTGGGCCTCCCTTCCGTTGTCAAGGGCATGTGCGATAAGCCGCGCGGCCTGGTCCTGGTGACCGGCCCCACAGGTTCCGGCAAGTCCACCACGCTCGCCGCCATGCTCGACAAAATCAATGCCGAGCGCGAAGAGCACATGATCACCGTGGAGGATCCCATCGAATTTCTCCACAACCACAAAAAGTGCCTGGTGAACCAGCGGGAAGTCCACGCCGATACTCATTCCTTTGCCAATTCACTTCGCGCCGCCCTCCGTGAAGATCCCGACGTGGTGCTCATCGGAGAGATGCGCGACCTGGAAACCATCGAATCCGCGCTGCGCATTGCAGAAACCGGTCACTTGACCTTTGCGACGCTGCATACCAACTCCGCCGCGTCCACCATCAACCGTATTATCGACGTATTCCCCGCTCACCAGCAGCCGCAGATTCGCGCGCAGCTCTCCATGGTGATCGAGGGCATTCTTTGCCAGGCACTTCTGCCGCGCTCCGATGGCCGAGGCCGCGCTATGATCATGGAAGTTCTTGTTCCCACTGCCGCGATCCGCAACCTGATCCGCGAAGACAAGATTCACCAAATCTACTCCGCGATGCAGACGGGCACCGGCACCACCGGCATGCAGACCTTCAACCAGGGGCTGGCCAATGCTTATTTTGCAAAAACAATCACGCTGGAGATGGCCATGTCGCGTTCATCCAACGCCGATGAATTGCAGGATATGATCAACCGCGGCGTATCTTCGCCGCAGGGCGGGGTTAAGGCGCCAGTGGGCGGGAAGCGTTAGGGATTTTCACGGGCCATGCGACCCTGGGTTTTTCGGATTGACCGACTGAGGAGGAAATGACATGCCGGTCTATACATATCGGGGAACCAATCGATCCGGCTCGAACGTAAGCGGTGAAGCCACCGCAACGAGCAAGTCGGATCTAAAGAATATTTTGCGGCGCCAGCAGATCACGCCCACCAAGATGACCGAGAAGGGCAAGGAATTCAATATGCCCACTTTCGGCGGTGGCGTGAACGCCAAAGAGTTAGCCATCTTTACGCGCCAGTTCTCGGTCATGATCGACTCCGGCTTGCCGCTCGTGCAGTGCCTGGAGATTCTGGCCAGTCAGCAGGAAAATAAGTTCTTCCAGAAAGTTCTGACGGGGACGCGCGCTTCGGTCGAAGGCGGCTCGACGCTTTCCACCGCCATGCGCCAGCACCCCAAGGTTTTCGACGGCCTGTACGTCAACATGGTGGAGGCCGGGGAGACCGGCGGTATTTTGGACACCATTCTCCAGCGCCTCTCCACCTACATCGAAAAAAACGTAAAGTTGCAGCGCGCCGTTAAATCCGCCTTGGTCTATCCCGTCGGGGTCGTAAGCGTCGCCGGCGGCGTCATTACGCTCCTCTTGTGGAAGGTAGTTCCGATTTTTGCAACTCTGTTCGCTGGTCTTGGGGTGGATCTCCCGCTCCCCACGAAAATTGTCATCGGCTTGAGCAACTTCGTCGGCAGCATTTTTGGTTTCTTGATCGTGGTAGCTGTTGTCGGCATCGGAGTGGGCCTCAAGGTTTGGAATGGAACCCCCCAGGGGCGCTACATTATCGATGCCACTATTTTGAAGTTACCCGTCGTCGGCCTGCTGATCCGCAAGATTGCCGTGGCGCGATTTACGCGCACCTTGGGAACCTTGATCTCCAGCGGCGTACCCATCCTCGAAGGTCTGGATATCACTGCAAAAACTTCGGGTAACGCGGTGGTCGAGCGCGCCCTGCAGAAGGTCCGCAAAGCGCTGGAAGAAGGCAAGTCGCTGACTGAACCACTGAAGGAGTCTGAAGTCTTCCCGGGCATGGTCACGCAAATGATCGCGGTCGGCGAACAAACCGGCGCGATGGATGCGATGCTCCAGAAGATCGCGGATTTCTATGAAGAAGAAGTGGACGCCGCCGTAAAGGACCTGTTAACGGCCCTCGAGCCGGTCATGATCGTTTTCCTGGGCGTGGTCGTTGGTGGCGTCGTTATTTCCATGTACTTGCCGCTCTTTACGTTGATCGGAAAGCTCAGCCATTAAGAGGTAGATAAGGGGCAGGCCTCGCTTTTCGCTTGGTGGAGGGCAGGGAAGCAACACCTTGTCCTCCATTTTTTCTGTCTAAGATTAGGAATTGTCCGGGGGGCTGCAAGCTGCCGCAATCCTGGCGAGCCATGGAACAGAACTTCACCACACGCGAATGGCTGGACTGGCTCACACGCGTCCGGCTGCTCATGATCGCTCTCATTCTTGGCGTCGGCGTGGTCTGGCCCCAGTACTTGCCGGCTTCGGGAACCACCCACTATTTTCTCCCACTGATTATTTTTTGGATTACCCTCGGCACACTGCACGTAATTCTTATCCGATTGATCCCCGACGCGGGCTGGCATGGAGGCCTCCAGGTTTTCACCGACGTGGCCATGATTTCCGCCCTCGTCTATGCCACTGGTTTGCAGGAAAGTTATTTCATTTCGCTCTATCTGCTGGTCATTATCATCGCCAGCATCCTGCTCTCACGCCGGGTGGCTTTTGTCACCGCGGTGGTCTGCCTGGGCATGCTCGGCGGCATGATTTCCCTTGTTTATTACGGCAAGGTTCCGCGGACCTCCGTCGGCGCCCCCACCGGCGAGGGCTTGCGCATCTGGTTTCTCAGCAACCTGATCGGTTTTTTTGCAGTTGCATATCTGGCCAGCTTCCTTGCGCAATCATTACGCCGCAAAGGTCTGGAGTTGGAAGAAAAGCGCGAACAGCTTCTTGATCTTCAGGACTTCACCGAAGACATCATCCACTCCATGCGCGGCGGGCTGCTCACCACAGACATCGAAGGCCGGATCGTTCTTCTGAACCGCACCGGAGAAGAGATTTTGGGCCATTCGTTCAGCAGCCTGCGCGGCCGGAACCTGCAGGAAGTCAACGAACAATTTTGGCTGCCCGGCACGGTGAGGATTCAGGAAATGCCGACAACCCGCAAGGAGATCGACTTCCTGACGCCCAAGGGCGAGCAGCGCTATCTTGGGATATCGGTATCCCCTCTGCGCTCCAGGGATACCTCTCGAAGCGGGTACGTTTTCAATTTTCAGGACTTGACTGAATTACGCCGCTTGGAGCAGGAAGTGGCCACCAAGGAGCGCATGGCGGCGTTAGGGCGGCTTTCCGCGGCCATTGCGCACGAAATCCGCCAGCCGCTTGCGGCCATGGCCGGCGCCGTGAAAGAGCTCGCGCGACTCGTGCCCCTGGAAGAGGACGAAAGGCATCTCGTCAACATCGTGAGCAGGGAATCGGAGCGCCTCAATAACATCATCACGGATTTCCTGAACTATTCGCGCGAGAAAACCTATGAATTCAAAGAAGCCGACATGCGCGCGCTGCTGGACGAAACTCTGGTGCTGATGAAAAAGAGGCCGGACATCGAAACGAAGTATCACATTGTGCGCGCGGCGGAAGGCCGGGAATTGCGCGCCCGGGTCGATCCCAGCAAGATCAAGCAGGTTTTCTGGAACTTGGCCGACAACGCCCTCCGGGCCATGCCGGATGGTGGAACACTTACGGTGGGAATTGAAGAGCGCCCTTTCTGGTTGCGTATTTCGTTCCGGGATACCGGCATCGGCTTGAATCTTAAACAGCGTGAAAAAATCTTTGAGCCGCTGCAGTCCGGCTTCGAGGGTGGCACCGGCCTGGGGCTTTCCATCGTGTATCAAATTGTCCAGGCCCACAGCGGGCGTATCAGCGTGATTTCGGAGAAAGACCGCGGCGCGGAATTTATCGTGGAACTGCCGCGAGTAGCGTGAGGCACAATGCAGGGAACCAAAGCAGCGGTTAGGGAGCCGGGCAAGGACATGGTCCATATCCTCGTCGTAGACGATGAACAGTCCATCTGCGAACTGCTGGAAATTACGTTTCGCAAGGAAGGCCACCGCGTCGAAGTGGCCCACAGCGTGGATGCCGCCAAGCGCAAACTCGAGTCCCAGATCTTTGACATCGTGGTTTCCGACGTTCGCATGCCCGGCGCCACCGGCGTGGAACTTCTCAAATTTACAAAGGAAATCGCCCCGGACTGTTTCTTCCTTCTGATCACCGGTGTTCCCACAGTGGAAACCGCCATCGCGGCGATTAATTCCGGCGCCGACCGTTACGTCATCAAGGATCATGAGCTGGTCGACCAGCTTCGCCGCGCCGTTCGCGAAGTTTCTGAAAGCCTTAGGTGGAAGAAGGAAGCGGGCTACCTTCGCCGCGAATTGCGAAGGTTGACCGGGCTTGACAATATCCTGGGCCAAAGCCCCAAGATGCGCGCCATCTTTGAATTAATTCAGACCGTGGCTCCGCAGACGAGTCGTGTCCTTATTACCGGGGAAAGCGGAACGGGCAAGGAACTGGTGGCCCGCGCCATTCACGAAAACAGCGCTCGCGCTCAGGCGCCCTTCATCACCATCAACTGCGGCGCGTTTCCGGAAACCCTTCTCGAATCGGAATTATTCGGCTACATGAAGGGTGCTTTCACCGGCGCGAATGAAAACCGCAAAGGCCTTTTTGAAGCCGCGCACGGCGGCACTCTGTTTATGGACGAGATCGGCAATATGAGCCTGACCATGCAGGTCAGGCTTTACCGGGTGCTTCAGGAGGGGAAAGTCCGCCCCATCGGCAGCACGGAAGAGACCAGCGTGGATGTACGAATCATCGCCGCTACCAACAAGGATTTCGAAAAGGAAATTGCCGAAGGCCGCTTTCGCGAGGACCTCTATTATCGCCTTAGCGTCATACCCATCCAATTGCCGCCGCTGCGTGAGCGCCGTGAAGACATTCCGCTCCTAGCCCGGCACTTCCTGGAGCGCTTCCGGAAAGTCATGGAAAAGCCAATTGGGGGGATCTCGCCGGAAGCCATGCGCCGCCTTGAGTCCTATGACTGGCCGGGTAATGTGCGTGAGCTGGAAAATACCATGGAGCGGGCCGTCGCTTTGGAGAGTGGACCGGAGATCTCCCTTCGCGTGTTGCCGGACCGTATCGCGGGCTATGCCAACTCGACCGCTTCCAGCGGTCCCGGATCAAGCGCTTTCGTGTTTCCCCCTGAGGGCCTCGACTTCGAGCGGGAAATTGCCGATGCCGAACGCCGGTATCTCCAGGCGGCGCTGGAGAAGGCCTCGGGCGTACGCACCCACGCCGCTGAACTGCTAAAAATTAGCTACCGTTCTTTCCGTCATTACGCCAAGAAGCATGACCTCTAAGGGATATCTGGCCGGTTCCGAGCGATGGACCTCCAGTCGGCCTTGTTTCGAGGGAATTGAGGAGCTATGAGGAGCAAAAGGATGATGTGCCCTTTTCCGTCGTTCTCGGTAGACAAAAAAGGTCATCGAGGCAGGTTTATCCTGGAAAAGCGTACTCTTGAGCCTATTTCCTGGCGCCCATCATGCCTCTAACTAATTATAAATCAATGCTTTATACCGATTGGGCGACCGCGGGATTGATAGTTCCGAGGATGGCATCGGGCTTGCCTATCTCTATGGCGTGCTCTGGCACAGAATATTCTCTCAAGGAGATCTCATGAAGAAGCAGAAGGGTTTTTCACTTATCGAGTTGCTGATCGTTGTGGCGATCATTTTGATCATCGCAGCGATTGCCATCCCGAACCTCCTCCGCTCGAAAATGGCGGCCAACGAGTCTTCGGCGGTGGGTTCACTGCGTACCATCAACACGGCGCAAGTCACCTATGCAACAGCCTATCCCAGCCTCGGCTATGCCGATACGCTAATTAAACTGGGCGGGGCGGCACCGTGCACAGCGCTCCCTGCCAATGCTTGCCTGTTGGACAACGTCTTGGCGAACGCTTCGGCTGCTGCGACTGCAAAGAGCGGCTA
>JBGOTL010000038.1:0-28634 GCA_041476465.1 Candidatus Acidiferrum sp.
AGAGCGTCTCGCGCAGCCGGTCGCTCGTGGGACGCAGAGCGTTCCCCTTGAGGCTCTTCAAAACGCGGCTACGATAGGTTCCGGCAATTACGCGCATGATGTCTTAACGAGCCTCAGCCGATTCGCGCCAGATGATACCGGAGTTGCCACTGCGCGGGCAACGCGCGCAGGATTAGTTGCAGCACCGCCGGCCGCGAGGAATTATCCACGAGCGCAAAAGCTTCGTGGCGTGCCAGCTCGAGCAGTTCACGGTCACGCAAGGGGTTGGCGATGTGGAAGCCCAGGTCGCCAGACTGCCGCGTGCCAAAAAATTCTCCCGGACCGCGAAGCTGCAAATCGGTTTCGGCGATTTCGAAGCCGTTGTTGGTGCGGACCATGGTTTCCAGGCGCGCCCGGGCCTCTTCCGTCATGCGAACCGGAGCGACCAGAATACAGTGAGATTTTTCTGCGCCGCGCCCGATGCGCCCGCGCAACTGGTGGAGTTGCGAGAGGCCAAAGCGTTCGGCGTGTTCGATGACCATCACCGTCGCGTTGGGAACATCGACGCCGACCTCCACAACCGTGGTGGCAACCAGGATTTGCGCTTCGTTTTTTCGAAACCGTTGCATCACCTCTTCTTTTTCTTCGCTGGAGAGGCGTCCGTGCAGCAGCCCGAGCTTCAGTTTCGGAAATACCTCTCTTGACAGCCGCTCGTATTCCTCGATCGCCGCTTTCAGTTCGAGCTTCGATTCCTCGATAACCGGATAGACGATGTAGCCCTGATGGCCGGCCTGCACCTCGCGGCGCAGTGATTCCCAGACGCCGGGAAGATGCGGCTCCGTGGTCATGCGAGTGGCAATCGGCGTACGTCCCGGCGGGAGCTCATCGAGGATCGATACATCCAGATCTCCATAGAGCGTGAGGGAGAGCGTGCGTGGAATGGGCGTCGCGGTAAGCACCAGGACGTGCGGCGCATGGCCATGAGCCGCCGCTTTATCCATCAAGCGCTTGCGCTGCAAGACGCCGAAGCGATGTTGTTCATCGATCGTTACGAAGCCGAGGCGCGCAAATTGTACATTTTCTTCAATCAAGGCATGCGTGCCGATGACCAGCTGCGCCTCGCCGGAGCGGATGCGCTCCAGCACAGCGACCTTCTCCGCGGCCTTGAGGCCGCTGATGAGCAGCTCCACGCGGTAATCCGCTTTCGCCAGAATTCGCCGCGCGGAAAGAAAATGTTGCACGGCAAGAATTTCCGTGGGAGCCATGAGCACGGCCTGGCAGCCATTTTCGATGGCGATCACCGCCGCTTGCAACGCGATGATGGTCTTGCCGCTGCCGACGTCTCCTTGTAACAGGCGATTCATCGGCGCGGGTTTTTCCAGATCGCCGGCAATCTCCGCCAAGACCCGCTTCTGCGCGACAGTCGGCTTGAACGGCAGAATGCGTTTGAGCGCCTCACGCACTTTCTCTTCGCGCACGCGAAAGGCGATGGCGTTTTCCTTACGCGTGGCTTTGCGGTCCAGCGCCAGGCTGAGCTGAAAGAGAAAAAGCTCCTCGAAAATCAGCCGCTGCTGCGCCGGAGAACGGAATTGATTCAGCGCCTCGAGCGGTTCTTCCGGCGGAGGAAAATGCGTGTGAATCAGCGCTTCGCTGCGGTGTGGATAACCGAGTCGCGCGCGAAGCTCCGGCGGCAGCACATCGGGCAATTGCGGATCGAGAAGCTGGACCGCGGCATACATCGCGCGGCGGATCGCGCGCGTGCCAAAGGTGCCGATGGCTTCGTAGATGGGCACGATGCGGCCGACTTCGGTCGAGTCCATGTCCTCGCTGGTAAGCACCTCAATTTGCGGATTGACCATCTCCCGCCGCGCGGGCCGCAGTTTGTCAATCTCCACTTTGCCGTGAAGGATCAGCAACAAGCCGGGTTTGAGACGCCCTTCAAGGTATCCGCCATGAAAGAATTTGCAGGGCAGCGAGCCGCTCTCGTCCTGCACCAGCAGGTGATAGATGGCATCGCGGCCGCGCATGCCACGCACGGCCTGGCCGCTCATGACGCGCGCGCGTATGGTGTAGGTATTATTCGGCTGAACGTCGCGAATCTTGGAAAACTGAATGCGGTCCTCGTACCGGAAGGGCAAATAGCTGAGGAGATCTTCGAGCGTGTGGATGCCACGCTCGGCGAGAAGCTCGGCGCGCTGCGGGCCGACGCCCTTGATCATCCTAACTTCGGTATTGAGACTCATGGCCATGCGGTCTTCTTTATATCATTCTCGCCGCAAACATCGCTGCTCGCGAAACTTGCGCCCCGCCCCTGCGTATCGTTAGAGTGAGGTTTCCGCGTTTTTCACCGAGGGGGAGGCTTTCGTGTCCGGAGAGCGTTTGACGGGTTCCGATAAGCACGCGTTGCTGTTATGGGTGCTGCTGGGCGTCGCTGGCGCGGTCTTTGCTCATAAGTATTTCTTCCGAGCCTTTCCCGAAGCCTCCGTCAATTTTAAGGTCTCCCGCGAAGAAGCGCTGACGCGCGCGCGGAACTTTGTTAACGGAGTTGGAGAAAATATCAGCGGCTATCGATCCACGATTGTTTTCGATGTCGACGACAACGCCAAAGTTTACCTGGAGCGCCAGGTCGGATTGGAAGAAGCAAACCGGCTGATGTCGTCCGAACTGAACATCTGGTATTGGCACGTACGGTTTTTCCGCCCGCAGCAGGAAGAGGAATTCAGCGTGAGCGTCAGTCCAGCGGGGAGCATCGTGGGTTACGGCCACAAAGTTTCCGAGGCGCGCATAGGCTCTTCGCTCGGGCAGAGCGATGCACAAGCAATCGCCCAGAGCTTTATGAGCGGGAAGCTGGGGCTGGATCTGAAAGCCTGGGACTACCTGCCCGAAGAAGCGAACTCCAAGAAGAAACCCAGCCGCCTCGATTGGGACTTCACGTGGGAGAAGCACGGGTTCCGCGCGAAAGACGCTCCGTATCGATTGAAAGTTGGCGTGCAGGGCGAAGGCATTGGTCGCAGCGAAGAGTTTCTGCACATCCCCGAAACATGGGAACGCGGCTACCAGCGGCTTCGGTCCGGCAACGACACACTCGCATTGGTTTTCACAATTCCATACATTCTCCTCCTTGGAGCTGCGGTATGGTTAGCGGTTCGGTTCACGAATCAAGGGCAGACGTCCTGGCGCGGAGCGATTTTGCTTGGTGCTGTCGTTGCAGCTTTGCTTTTCCTGCAAAACCTGAACGATTGGCCTCTGTGGAGCGCGAGCTACGATACAAAGGTTTCCTACGGAAGTTTCCTTGCCCTAAAGCTAGGAGCAGCCCTTCTCATCTCCGTTCTTACTGCTATTACCATCACGTTGGTTCTGCCGGCGGCGGAGCCGCTGTACCGCGCTTCGCAGCCAGGCCGCTTGCAGCTTTCCAACACTCTTACGTTGAGAGGATTGCGCTCGAAAGAGTTCTTTTCGTCGGCGGTAGTTGGGCTGTCCATGGCCGCGGCGCACATCGGGTATGTGGTCGCGTTTTACGTAGTGGCAAGCCATTTTGGAGCGTGGGCGCCGCAAGAATTGAACTACGAAGAATCGGTAAACACGGCTTTTCCGTGGATCTCTGGAGCAGCCATCGGACTGCTCGCTTCTACGAACGAAGAATTTACTTTCCGTTTGTTTGCGATTCCCTTCTTCGCTCGCCTCACGCGCTCCCGATGGGTTGCGGTGATTGTGCCGGCATTCTTGTGGAGCTTTTTGCACAGCAATTATCCGCAAGAACCAGCGTACATTCGGGGCATTGAGATCGGACTGTTCGGCATCGTTGCCGGGATCGTGATGCTCCGGTGGGGCATTCTGGCAACGCTGATCTGGCACTACACCGTGGATGCATCGCTGGTGGGCTTATTCCTTCTTCGCTCAAATAGCCTGTATTTCAAAGTCTCGGGCGTTGTGGTTGCAGCAGCAGCGGTCGCGCCGCTCGCGTTTGCAGGGATATCTTATCTGGCCCGGGGCCGATTCGAACCGGATGAAGACTTGCTCAACAACGCCGCACCTGCTCCAGAAGTCAACCTGGCTTCAGTTCCGGCGCCAACTTCGCCCATCGGCGCGACGCGACGATACAATGCGCTGACATCCGGGATGATCGGTTTTCTGGCGGTATGTCTAGTACTTGGCGGAGTTCTTGCCTGGCGCTTGAAGCCGGAATCGATCGGCGATTATCTGAAGCTGTCGGTGGACGCGAAGAGTGCACGTGCACGAGCAGATGAAATCATGCGCCGACGGGGTCTGGACCCGAATTTCTACTATCACGCCACTGTGTTCGCAAACGTCACCGATTCGATCACGAACGAATTTCTAAGGGAGCGCGTAGGCATTGCTCGCCTGAACGAGATCTATGCCATGCAAGTACCGGGAGCGGTATGGCAGGTCCGCTATTTCCGGGACAGCCAGACAGAAGAGTACTCTGTCAAGCTTAAGCCGGATGGCTCACTCTTTGCTATTCACCACAAACTCGCGGAAGACGCACCTGGAGCGTCGCTGAGCAAGGAAGAAGCCGTCGCGAGGGCTGAGAAATTTCTACGCGAAGAGAAAAAGATCGATTTGAGCCAATGGAGTCTCGTCGAAGCAGACTCCGACAAGCGCCGTCACCGCATTGACCACGAGCTTACCTGGCAACAGAACACCCCGCTCGACTCCGGCTCTGCCTCATCGACTGACGCCATGGGCCATGCGTACGTGCGCATCAAAGTCGCAGTGCTCGGCGATGAAATCACCGATTACCGGGGATCTTACTACTCCAAACCAGAATCGCGAGAAGAGCTAGAACAGAACGAGGGAGGAACCTACTGGATTTTCATTAAAATTCCCGATGAGTGGCGGCGCAAGCAAGAAGAGCTGACGCTTCCACGCACGATCCTGAGCTATGGAATCCCTATCTTGTTACTAGCCGGGGGCGGGATTACCGCGCTCATTCTCTTCCTGAGAAATCTTCGCTCGGAAGCGGGACGATCGATTCCGTGGAGAAGGATTTCACGCTGGGCTATGTGGAGCTTTGTCGCTTACCTATTGGCATTTGCGTTCGGCAATCGCATCCCAAGCGCTCTTAACGCATACAATACGGCGGTTCCATTCAAGACCATGTTGGGGATTGTTGGTATCAGCGCTCTGCTAGGAGGCCCGTTCAATTTCGGCCTCGTGGCGGTCCTGTTCGGTACCGCGTGGTATTACGCAAAACGATCATTTGGCGAAGAGCAGATCCCCGGATGGGCCGGGATGCCCGCGAAGTATTATCGCGACGCTCTCTGGATCGGTTTGGGGGGAACAGTGGGACTCCTCGGACTCGAGCGCCTGTTAGCTACCGCCTCGACTCGCTGGCCAACCGTTCATCGCGCTCTTGACGCTTCTATCGGCCAGGACTTTGATGCAACACTCCCCGCTGCATCGGTTCTTGGAGGAACCATTCTTCACGGCCTGTTGTGGACCGGCATGGTCGCGGTGATTGCCTCTTTTGTTGCCGCACAGATACCCAAGCGTGGACATCGTATCCTGCTCTTTGTCCTGGGGGCTTTCGCGCTAGCTGGCGGAAACTGGGGCAGCCCGGCCGACTTCGTCAAACGGGTTGTTATCCAGTTGATTTTGCTCGGGCTGCTCGTCATCGGCGTGCGCCGCATCATGCGCTTCAATATTCTCGGCTGCTTCCTCGTCGCCGCGGGAAGTTCCCTGCTGAGTGCCGGCCTGCCGCTCGTGGCGCAGCCTGACGCCTTCTACCGGACCAATGGCTATGCGGTCCTCCTTGCGCTCGCCTTGCTCCTTGGATGGCCGCTGGTGGCCTGGCGCGTGAGAACCACTGATCACGCTGCTTAGTCACATTCTGCTCTGTTCTCAAACATCCTTTTGCATGTATATTTCGTTCTAAGCCGATAGCCCGAAACAATTCCGGTTGTTCTTGCGTTTTAATCAAGGGGAAAGCGGCTGCTCACCCGCTCAGTTGGAATCCGTCCAACTAGGGTGATCGTGGGGTGCTTGGGGTCTGGTCCCAGGATTGAATCTGAGCTAAGTTGTTACGGTGCAAGCCGCAGCGCCAGCGCACGCGAAGAGAAAGCGAAATATGCCTTTCCCCAGATGGACTTTGGCTCTTGCCGATGAAGCGGGCCGGACGGGCAGCTCGGCTGCCGCGCTGGCTACGGTGAACTCTTTGCCCAGCGACGAACGAGCTCTGGTGGCCGAAGCCCAGGCAGGCGGTCGGGCCGCCTTCGAGGAGTTGGTGCGCCGCTATGACCGCGACGTCTTGCGCCTGGCCCTGAACCTCATGAAGCGGCCCGAAGACGCCCGCGACGTTTACCAGGAAGCGTTCCTCAAGGTTTACCGCAATCTGCATCGTTTCCGTTTTGAATGCAGCTTCTATACCTGGCTCTACCGCATCGTCACCAATGTCTGCCTGGATCACCTGCGGCGACGCCAGGCGCGCCCCGAGGATCAGGCCCCGGAATCAAAAAACTCGCGCCACGAAGAAGGCATGAGCGACTTTTTCGAACGGCAGCGCGAACATCGCCCGACGCTGGACCCCGAGCGGAGTCTGCTTGGCAAAGAGATTCAGGCGCGCATCAGCACGGCCATGGAACGGCTCTCGCCGCGCGAGCGCGTTGTTTTTGAGATGAAGCACTACCAAGGCTTGAAGCTTCGCGCGATTGGCGACGCGCTGGGCACCAGCGAAGAGACCGTGAAGAATTCTCTGTTCCGCGCCACTCGCAAGCTGCGCAGCCAGCTGGGAGGCTTGCGATGAGCGCACCGGAAAATCTCAAGCGCTGTTCTGATGTGGCTCCGCTACTCGTTTTCTACATTTGTGACGAAGTCGAGGACGCAGAGCGCGCACAGATCGCAGCGCACCTTGCAACTTGCCCGGAATGCAGTACGCAACTCTCCGAAGAACGCCGGCTGCAGGAAACCATTGTTGTTCTTCCACAAGCCGCTGACCAGCATGATGCCGCTGGCATCCTGCTTTCGCAATGCCGCAGCGACCTTGCCGAAAAACTTGATGATCTTTCCCAGCCGCCGGTGCGTGAGCATTGGCAGCCGTTCGGCTGGGTGCGCCGCTGGATGACGCTTCGTCCGGCGTGGAGCGGCGCGCTACTCGTCCTGTTTGGTTTGGTATTCGGCACGCAGCTCGCACCGTGGTACGCCTCGCGTAACGGCGGCGACAACTCCGGGCAGGCCGTCAATGTTCTAGCCGCGCCGCGACTCAGCGATGAACAGCTTTCCAATATGGCGGTGGCGGGAATCAGCATGTCGCCTGCACCCGACGCCGCGCCGGGAACCATGCAAGTGCAGCTTCGCGCGGAGCAGCCGCTGCTGCTCTCCGGCAATGTGGACGATACCGATATGCGCCGCGTGCTGACTTACGTCGTCGCCAATGGGAACCAGTTCGATCCCGGAGTACGGCTGGATTGCCTGGAGGCCCTGCGAGCGCGCAGCAGCGATAAGGAAGTGCGCAACGCACTGCTCGCCGCGGTCCGCACGGATCACAACGCCGCCGTGCGCATGAAGGCTCTGGAAGCGCTGCGCGATGAGTCTGCGGACGATGCCGTCCGCGAAACGCTGCTTGCAGCGCTTGAACATGACGAGAATCCCGGCGTGCGCGTGGAAGCCGTGAATCTGCTGGTACGCTCGCTCGAACAGGAAGCGCTCGAAGCTTCCGAAGCGCTGCAGGCGCCTGGCGAGGTCTCTCTTCCTGCCGATCTGTCCGTCGAACGCGTTGTTCATGCCTTGGAAGAACTGCAGCACCGCGATCCCAACCGCTACGTGCGGTTGCGCAGCGCGGCGGCTCTGCGGCAGATTGGGCCGAGAGAATTGCAATAGTTTTTAAGTCTGTAAGCAAAGGTTTTTGAATATTGGTTTTGCAAGCCAATTGCTTTCATAAATTCATGTCCATTGCGCTTTACAATCCGTGGCTTTTTCAAAACGCCAAAGTGGCGGCCATGCGCGCCGCTATTGGTCTGACGCTCGCAGTAGGACTGTTCCCTTCTGTTGGTCGCGGCGCAGCAACCGCGGAACCCATCCTGATCGAGCCGAAGAAAACCGGCGAACCGGGCGCGCCGCGCGTCTCGACCGACCGTTCCGGAACCCTTGCAACCAGCGATGGCCTTACGCTGCGCCTAACCACGGATCTCGGCTCCGTGCGAATTGTTTCGCTGGAACCCGGCGCCGCGCAAGTGGTCCGCTACACCGTGCACATCGAAACCGACGCCCGCCAGCCGCAAGCGCAATCTCTCCTGGACCACTATGCGCTGCAAGCAAAATCGACCGCTTCTGGCGTGGAGATCAACGGCTCGCTGCCCGCGCAGTTTGCACATTCCTCAAGCAGCGCTCAATTCTGGGTGCAGTATGTCGTCGCCGTTCCCTCCGGTTACAACGTTGAGGTCAACACCGGCGCGGGCGACATCGAAACGCAGGAGATCGGCGGCACGGCAAACCTCCTCACACAAGGCGGAAACATTCGAACAGGACGCATCGGGTTTCGCGGTCCGCACCGCGTTTCCGCGGGCCATCCCATCGCAAAACTGGAAACCGAAGGGGGCCACATTCAGATGATGGATGTGGCGGGCGACACGAGTGCTTTCACAGCCGGCGGCCACATCAATGCCGGAAACATTTCCGGCGACGCCACGCTGCGCAGCGGTGGCGGGCATATCCGCGCCGGGCAGATCGGCGGACGCGCTCAACTGGAGACCGATGGCGGAAATATCAGCGTGGGCCAGGCGGAAAATTTCGTCAGCGTGCGCACCGGCGGCGGGCAAATTGATTTCGGCGAAGTGCGGGGTTCCGTGCACGCGCAGACCGGCGGCGGCGGCATCCGCGTTATGTACGTTTCCGGCCCCATGGAAGTGGAATCGAGCGGCGGAAGCATCTGCCTGACGCGAGTCGCCGGCAGTGTTCGGGCGGCAACGGGCAACGGCACGATCACCGCGTGGATCAATCCCGACGGCCCCTCCCCGGGAGGCACTGTAAAACTCGCTGGTGCGTCACAGCTTGCCACGGGTGCGGGAGACATCATTGTGTTTCTCCCGCGAAATCTCGCTGCGACGATTGATGCCACTGCCGAAACCGGCGGCGAACATCGCATCGAAGCCGACCCCGCGCTGCAGCTCAACGTTCAATCACCGGCGAATCACGCGCCGGGCCCAGTGCATGCCACTGGCGTTTTGAATGGCGGTGGCGAGCTCCTGAAATTGCGCACCACAGCCGGAAAGATTCATCTGGAATTCCTGGATTATCAAATCGCGCTCCGTGAATCGCTGATTCGCGAACAAAAGGAACGCCTCGCTCACCATCCCGGCGATGGTGAACTCTTGCCCGTCAGCAGCTTACCTGAGCCTCTTCTGCCCCCAATGCCGCCGGAGGCGCCGCGGCTCGAAAACAAGGGAGATTGGCTCGATGGCATGATGGACCGGCTGGAGTCGGCGATTCTCGGCGGCGTGCGCGAAGACACCGATGAATTTAGAAAACGCATCGTTTATTCCCCGCCCCCTGCGTATCCCGACTTTGCGCGGCGCGCTGGCGTCCAAGGTGTCGTCCGCCTGCAGGTTCGTCTGAGCAAAGATGGGCGAATCGAAGTGCAGAAAATACTTGAGGGCGAACCCGCGCTCGCCGATGCCGCGATCGCGGCGGTGAAGCAGTGGCGCGCCAAGCCGGAGTGGGTAAACGGCAATCCAGTGGACGTCATCTCGACAGTGACTTTTAATTTTAAGTTGCGTTGAAGCGGCGAAGCGCGAGCGTGCCGCCGCGCCTGAGTTTCTTGGTCCGTGGTTTTTGGGGGTTCACGTCAAGAGCTGTCCTCGAAGGGGGTAACGTGATGCTTCGCTCGGCACTGCGATCGATTGTTCTGGTTATCTTCGTCTTGTCCGCGGCTGCGGCCGTTCCGTGCTTCGCCATCAACAAGGAATTCAAGCAAACTTATCCGCTGCAGCCCGGCGGCTCCTTCGAATTGCAGAACGTGAATGGCGCTGTCGAGATCGAAGGCTGGGACCGCAATGAAATCGAGATTCACGCCGTGAAAATCGCAAAACACAAGGAATCCGACCTGGAGCGCGTCTCCATCGAAGTGCAGGCCAAACCGGACGCCGTGTCCATCGCCACACGATATCCGCAAAACGAAGGTGTGGAGGTCGCCGTCGAATATGTGGTGCATATACCGCACGGCGCTCATGTCGAGCACATTGGAACAATCAATGGCACGCTGCGCATCGCCGGAGTCGAGACCATCGAGGATCTGCGCACTGTAAACGGCGATATCGAGGTCTATGAAGGCGGCGGGAGCGTGCACGCGCATACCACCAACGGGAATGTTCACCTGGAACTTGCGCATCTTAGAGAAGCCAAGAGCGCCACTGCGGACACCACCAATGGCTCCGTACTGTTGGCCATACCCTCGGATACTCAAGCCGATCTGGAAACGCGATGCCTCAATGGCAACTTCTCGTCGGAGTTGCCCGTTTCGATGGAAAGCTCGATGCGGCCCCGGGAGATGCACGGCAGGCTTGGCAAGGGCGGCGTGCCCATTCAGCTGCACACGGTCAATGGGGGAATACGAGTGGTCGTCCTGCGGTCAACAATTTAGCATTTGCTGCGTCCAAGTAAGAAGAAGCAGTGGAAAGGAATGGAACGACAACCATGAAAAATCGCATTGTATGGATCGCCGGCGGAATGAGCGCTCTCGGTCTTGCGCTAATGGCGCTGCCTGGCCCGTCTGCAACGAAGCAAGGCCCAGAGAATTCTTCCGCGGCGCAATTAGAGCAAAAATTCGAGGAGCTGCAAACGCGCTTGCGCGAAAAGTTTTCGGGCCAATATGAACAGCTCGCGGAACGTGCTCAGGCGAAGGCGTTGCACGGTATGGAGCTTGCCCTGGCCAAACAGGAACGCGTTATGAAGCAGCTTCAAGGTCACCCTGGGGAAGTCGAAGAAGAGCTTGCGATGGTCCTTGACGGCGATGCCGGGAGCTGGCTGGGCGTGGAAACCCATGAGGTCACGGCCGAGAAGGCCAAAGAGCTGAAGTTGCCGGCGGAACGCGGCGTGCTCCTCGGGAAAATCATTCCTGACAGTCCCGCGGCCAAGGCCGGCCTGAAAGAAAATGACGTTGTCACGGAAATGAACGGGCAGCACGTGGAAGGCGCGGCGCAGTTCCACCGCCTGATCCATGAGACTCCCGCCGGCCGCACCGCGCAGTTGACCGTATGGCGCGATGGCCGCGCGCAAACCATCAGCGTGACTCTCGGCAAGGCCGAGGAACGCCATCACTCTTGGATGCAGTCCAGCCCTGGCGCATATGCCTTCCGCATGCCGGAAATGCCGATGATCCCCGACATGCCGGAAGTGTTGGATGCGCCGGAAATGGGTGAATATAACCTCCTCATTCCCGGCGGTCATCCCCGCCTGGGCATTGATGCCGAAGACCTGAGCGGCCAGTTTGGCGCTTACTTCGGCGCACCCGAAGGCGAAGGCGTGCTCGTGCGTGAAGTGAATCCTGGCTCTCCGGCGGAAAAAGCCGGCGTGAAAGCGGGTGATGTCCTCACTTCGCTGGACGGCCAGCGCCTCCGCTCCGTGGGCGATCTGCGGGAAAAGCTTGCGGGGAAAAAAGATGAGAAATCCGTAAAGCTCGGGTTGCTACGGAACAAAGCGGAAATGTCACTCACCGTCGAGTTGCCCCCGCAGCCACAAAAGCGGGTGCACAAGCTGATGCATCGCACCAATATCTGACGCATCTTCTAAGAAAGGCCCGGTTCACCGCCGGGCCTTTTTTTCATTTACGCTGAGAGCCATTGCGCCAGAGTCTGCTCTTCTCGAATCGCTCTCAGGGCTTCCCATCGCCCCCGTATTTTCGCAGCAGCCGCCATGGCCGGCGCAATGCATCCAGCAACCAGGAACGCTGATCCTCGGCTCCTTCCACCCAGTCCTCTTCGGTAGGCGAAAGCGATAGCCTCAATAGATACGCTGCGCCTGGAAAGATCCCGCCGCGCATGCGCAGACGGAACCCCGCGCGTTCAAGGAGCCCTGGCGGCGTGTAACCCGCGAAGGGCAGCCACCTGGAGATTTGTGCTGACAGAAGCCCCGCGGAGGAATCGTCTTGCACCGCGGCGGCGATCGGCACTGGCAGCGGCGTCTCCAGCACGTCCGCCGCCAGCCGCAAACCCACATGCAACATGCGTTCCGCGCCGACATCGCGCGCCGCCAGCGCGGCACGCGCCCAATCGATATTCCGTTGCCGAGTGATCAGCGCCGCCACGTCGGCGATCCAGATGAGACGCTCCCAAAAATGTTTCGCGCCGTGTATGCAGATCAGTACCAGCTCATCTTCCACGGCGAGCGCGGGAACATCATGCGCGTCCAGCCTCACGAGGATGCGCCGCTCGAAAAGCGCTTCAATCGGCAACGAGCGCGGATAATAACGAAAGGTACGCTCGGTGTGCAGCTCGACGAGCAGCTTGGTATCTGGCCGGGTGAAAAGATACTCGCCGGGAATTTTTCCTGCTCGGATCGCACTCATGGGCACGTCCGGCTGGTAACCTGCGGCGATCATCAACTCCGTAGCGCGCTGAATGCTGCTATGCCGCACGAGCAAATCCAGATCAACGTACGGCCGCAGGCCCGGATCGCCAAAGGCTTGCATCGAAAGGACCGGGCCTTTCACCAGCAGGGTCTCCACACCAGCCTCGGCAAAGTCTTCCAGCAGGCGAAACAGTTCCGCGGTCATGCTGAGCGTGAAAAGAAGTTGAGCGCGCAGCCGGTCCTGCAATTTCTGCTGGATTTCCTGCGGCACAAGCTGCCCATCGCAGGTGCCAAGAAGCGCAGCGAGCAAGCCGAGCACGCCATGTTCTTCCGCGAGCGCCAGCAGCGCGGACCAGTCCAACGGCCGCCGGAGCAAATCGTTCAAGCGATGGCTGCCGGCGTGTGGTGAAGCACACGCCAGTAAGAGCGGCCATTCCGCATCGAGTGAGCGAGTTCCAAATGGAGTTGTATCCGACAGAGAATTCTCCGCGATACGTTTCAGCGAGTGTACACGAAGAAGATGCCAGCTCTGCTAGCGAGAAACGCGCTCCGCGAGTTCCGCGGCGCGCTGGAACGCGGCTTCCCACCTCGGGAACAGCAGCGGAAAGCGCGCCACCGCGGCTTGCGCAATCTCTTGCAGAGTCAGCTTTCCGTCCATCGCTTGTAACAACCAGCGCTCCGCCTGCCCCGATTCCGAAAGCACTGGAACAAATTCGGCTGCGTGCTTATGCAGCGTGTCTGGCGAAAAACTTACACCTTGAAATGTCGACTGCTGGAATCGGCGGTTTTCCGTTGTGTCGAGCGAGTGAAAGATCGAATCCCAGCGCCACACGTAATCGGAGCCGACCGGATCCGCGTGCAATGCAATTTCGATCGTCTGGCCTTCCACGATTTTCACCGGCTCCAGGAAAGGCAGTAGCACGCTGCCATAAACTGTTTCGGGAGCGCCTGGTGCGCACGAAAAACCGATTTCATCGAAGAGCTTCGTCTCGAACCACAGGGACACTCCGTGCGCCGTGCCATTTCGGCCCGCCTGAAATTGCAGATTGCCGGCGGCGCGCGGAGCCGCGCCTGCCATGTAATCGAGCTGGAACCAGTGCTGCGGCTGGACCAGCATCTGCTCCGGCTTGATGCGCACTTTGTAGAGAGTATTGAGAAGGAGAGGAAGCGAACGCGAGAGATCCAGGCCGTGCCCCGAATCCCGCCAGGGCAAAGTAATGCGGCCGTAAAACTCTCCCGCTTCAACGACTGTGGCATGCAGCGAATCGAGGCGCGGAATCACAACACCGCCGTCCGCAAGAAACCTCTTGCGGGCATCTTCGAGCGAGGCAACTCCACCGGTATAAAACGGCAACGCTCCGCGTACATCAGAAATAATTACATTGGCTCGTTCCGGCAAGCGGACTTCCCGCGAGTTCTTTTGAATAAATTCGATGCGGTCCGAAAAACCGTTGGCTGCGGCAAGCTGCCGTCCGAATTGCGCTACCTCGCCCAATTCGATGGCGTACACGCGGCGCGCTCCAGCGCGGCAGGCGAGCAACGCAAAAATGCCGGGGCCAGCGCCGAGGTCCACCACCGCGTCTCCGGGGCGCACGGCACGCGCTATGGCTTCGCAATACGCGCGGAAGCGCGTCGCGTCGGCGATCATGTCCCCGAATTCGTCGAGAGAATACACCTTAGAGTCCAGGCTCGATGGCAAAAGGCCGCTTTTCGGAGATTAGGCTCAGAGCATCCCGCAAAATGCAATCGCAGAGCCCGCTGATCCGTGCAGGATCGCTGTGCGGGATGATTCTCCGCACAGGTACTCGCGATACCAGCCGCGTCAGCACATCAAATTCCGCCGCGCGCTGTGAACGGCTCAAGAGCCAGTTCATGTAAGTATTCTGCACCAGCTCCAGCAAAGCTTCGCGTGGGCTGAGTGCCACAATGCGCGGCGCATTGTCTTCGGCACTGCGCGCCGCGAAAAGATACACTATGCCCAGAACCTGCCGTTGCCGCTCAAATTTCGCCTGGACTCCGTCCAGCGCCAGATAACACTTTTCCCACATGGGCGTCAGCCGCGGCAAGGCATCCGGAGCGCCCAGCAGATTCTGAACCGAGTCCGGCCATAAACAAACGCGAGGATAACCGGGCTCGACGTGAAAAACTCCTGCTTCTTCCCTGAGCGGAGCGATATCTTCGCACAAAACTGGCACGCCACGCAGCGCCAGGGCGGCCGCCGTGGTGGACTTGCCGGTCTCCGCGTCTCCGCTGAACAATATTGCGCAGTTGGAAATCACCACCGCGCTCGCATGGAGCGAGGTAATTCCCCGGCGGCGCAGCAGAAAACCCATCACCGGGCCGAGAAAATAGGTTGCGAGATCTTCGCTCGACAGCGGGGAGACATAAGTACCCCACAAGCGCCGCGTTGCGCCGTCCACAACGAATCGTGTGCCATCCGTATAGTTGAGTTCGAAGAACTGGCTAATTCCGCGCTCCGTGACTGTGAATGCGGGATCCGCTGTCTCCGGAGCTTCGGGCTCTAGGTGATAGAGGCGGCCAGGGAGAGTGCGGGCTTCACTTACCCACGGAGGTTCGGGGCCAGATTCGAACGTAAAATCGGGAGGATCGGCTGCAACGCGCTCTTGCTCTAAACCAGGCACAGAAGTATTGGAGGAAATCGTAAGGCCGTAGGCGCGGTACCAATAGTTCACAAGCGGCAGTTTGTGCGGCAGAAAAAGTAATCCGTAGGCAGAAATTACCTCCCGGTGCGGCGCATGGAAATGGGCTTGCCGCCATCTGGATGCATGCGGATTCCCCTGGTTTTCGTCATCTCGGTTAAGTCGCCGTACACGAGGAGCTTGGGCGCTTGGTAAGGTTTCTTCTTCAATGCTTCTAACGGCGGCCTCATTCGATTTCCCCCCGACGACTCTACTCAATCCGGTGATTATTTTCAACCTTTCAGCCAATATAAAAGTGAGACGGGGCGCAAGTCTCCCCATGCTGACGAACCCCGCATTTGCGACAAAGTCGCGTTCATCCGGTCCTCGTCCACGAAATTCTCGATCGCTGCCACTTTCTCCTGAAGAGGAGTCCATCGCCAGGCGCCCCCCTCAATATGAATTTGCAACGGATCCTGCGCCAACGGAGTTTTTGGCCGCGTTCGAATTTCCTCAGGGAGCAACTCCTTCATTGCCTGGCGCACGAGTCTCTTGTCTATGCATTGAGGGACAGGTGGAATTCGCAACAGAAAACTCAGGATGCGGAAATCAAGCAGGGGAGCGCGCGCCTGCACCGCTGCTCCGGTCCAGCCGGCATCTTCCATTTCCAACACACTCGCCCAGTAGCCGCTGCTCAGCCCCTCATACCCCGAGGGATGTAGCGGGTGGGCTGGCTTAGGCGGCTGCAGCAGTTCGCGCCACCGTTCCCGCAGGTGCATCTCTTTTTCAAAAGCTGGGTTGAGCCAGGAAGGGTATTCCGCCATTTCATCCGCGCGACTCAGCCAACTCCCGAGGCGCTTGCGAAATCCGCCTCGCAACGGCGGAAAGCGGCCGTGCTGCAGGACATATCCGCCGAAGCCGCTGCAGAGCGCGCCCCAGCGCTTCTGGCGAATGAGGTAAACCAGATAGGGCCACGATTGCCCGGTCAGTACATCATCTCCTCCATCGCCGGAGAAAACGACATGCGTGTATTCCGCGATCTGGCGGAAGTGACTTCTCTGCATGGCGAAATACACTTCATGGATGGGTTCCGGGGTGCGAATTTGCCCGTCAGCCAACCCCTCGAAGGGCAGGAAGTTGGCTGCCGGCAGAACATCGATGGGCATGTCAAAATGTTGCGCCGCAAGAAGAGCGAAGGCTTCTTCTGGATCTTCAAACAGCGGACGGTAACTCACCGTAAACGCTCGAAGAGTCCCGGAGCTTCCGTTTTCTCTCGCGATTTTCGCCGCCATCGCCGCCACGGAGGTTGAATCAAGCCCTCCGCTCACCGAGAAACCCGTGGACTGCCGTGGCATACGATCGCAAACTGCCTGCTCGAGCAGCTCGAGGTAGCGCTCGGTATATTCCTGCGGCTCGTTTAGCCAGAGAGGCTCTTCGACAGGCAGTGTCTTGAATGGCCGGCTCCGCGTTTGCCCATTCGAAAATTCCAGTACGTGCCCCGGCTCCAATCGCCGGATATCTCGAAAAACGGTGCGTTTCGGATCAGGACACCATGCTTGCAACAGAAAATCGCCAATAAAATGGGGATCAAGGTCTGCGGAAATGTCCGGTGCCAGGCGCACCACTTCGAGTGTGTTACTGAAATAAAACTTGCCGCCAGCCTGCGCGTAGAAAAACGGGCACGCGCCAATCACATCGCGTACACACAGTAGGCGTCGCGCCTCTGCATCCCAAATCACAAAGCAAAAATCACCCAGCAATTCGGGGAGGCACGCTTCGCCCCAGAGACGCCACGCGCGCAAGATCAGCTCTTCGTCCGTAGCGTCTACATCGGCTAGTTCGCCACGCTCCTCAAGCCGCTGACACAGCTCCTCGCGTCCGTCCAACCGCACGTCGCCCAGCAGCCAATTACGATCATCAATGGAAAGGGGCTGGACGTTTGCCTGTGGTGCGGGTCCCGTGCGCAGAAATGTGAAGCAGAAGCCCGCTTCGCCTCGCGTCCAGGTCTGGCTCGCATCCGGACCGCGAAACGCCAGCCGCGCGGCCATACGATCGAGAAGCCGCGGATCTTGTGCCCCGCCATCCGCGCACACCATGCCGGCGATGCCGCTCACTGATCCTCCGACGGTGCCGAAGCGAGCGCTTCCTCGAACGCGGCGATGTGCCGATGCATATCCTCGGCCTCGTTCAAGGCCATTCCTGCGCACTCGACCCAGGCGTGCGCTTCAAACTTTTTCGCATCCTTGCGAACCCCAAAGCGCACCCGCGATGGAATCCCCTGGCGTGCCAGCAGGAACCACAGCGCAAGCGACTCTTCCAGGCAGGTAGGATGCCCAAGTCCATGATGGACTGCCGCGCGTACCATGCGCGCCGTCGAGGCCGCGCGCTCCGCCATCTGGGATGATTCCACCACCTTTTTATTCTTGGAAAGACAGCCTTGCAGGCGCGCCTGCGTCTTCCGGTAACCACGCCGCTGAAGGGAAATTGCAAGCAAAGGCAGCAGTGCCGCAGCGCGAAGAAATACGCGCCGCGCCGGGGCTTCCAGCGCGCTAAATTGCCGGAGCCGTTCCCACATCAGAAGGCAAGATCTGGAGCAGGCCATTATCCACCAGCCGGCTCAGGAGTTCGGTTAGATTGCTGCGAAGTTGCTCCGACTCGACATCAAATTCAGCAAGAAGTCCCTGGAACGCGGCGTCAATCGTCGGCGTCGATGTCACCAGCTGCCACATTCGCGTAGCGGTCTCATCCAAGCCAAAATACCGCTCGGTTTCGAGATTCAGCAGCACCGCCTCTTTGTCCAGAAAACGCACCAGCACATGCGATGGCACGGCGGCGCGCTTTGAAACACATACCATCAACGAAACTCCCTGATTGACGAAGGACAGCATTCTTCTTCATCCCCGCGGGTAGGGTAATCCTGTTCCCAGTCATTCTACCGGGGATTGCGAATGTCCGCCATCCGCGGCAGGGCGGAATGCCCGAAAGCCCGGCGGGGCGGCCAAAAGTATAAAGTATTCACTGGCAGCGATTGTTTTCGAAACGTAGAAACGCTATAAGTTCCGTAGTGCCCGATTCCGCGATCAAGATCGAATCCCTGGAGAAGTCCTTCCCGCCCGCCCGCAGCGGATGGCGCGCGTTCTTGCAGCCATTTGAAAAGCCGACTGCCGTGGCGCTAGCCGGCGTCTCCTTCGAAGTGCGCCGCGGCGAAGCAGTCGCTCTGCTCGGCATCAACGGCGCAGGAAAATCCACGCTGCTGCGCATTCTGGCTACGCTTCTTCTCCCCTCGAGTGGCACGGCCTGTGTCGCGGGTCATGATGCGGTCCGCGAACCTCGAGCGGTGCGCCGGGAGCTCGGCTACCACGCCGGTAGCGATCTCGGCTTTTATGCGCGGCTCACGGGGCGCGAAAATCTACGCTTCTTCGGACGCCTCAACCACCTCTCTGACCATACCCTGCGCCAGCGCATCAATCTCCTGGGACACCAATTTCGTCTCGGTGAAGCCCTTGACCGCCAGGTTCGCACACTCTCTTCCGGCACCGTGCAGCGCCTCAGCCTCGCACGCGCCCTGCTCCATCAGCCAAGCGTTCTGCTCCTCGACGAACCCACACGCAGCCTCGACGCTCTCGCCGCGGCGGATTTCCGCCGCTTCTTGAAAACAGAAATTCTCCAGGGCCTTGGCACCTCTCTCCTTTTCGCTTCGCACACGCTTCCCGAGGTCGACTTCCTCGCCGACCGTGTGGCGGTCATTGATGCCGGCCGCCTGATCGCCTGCGCCAGCCCGGCTGCGCTCAAGCTGAAATGCGGCGCGGCCACTTTGGAAGAGGCCTTCCTGCGCCTGACCGGGCGAAAAGCCAGCTTCAACGATAAGGGCGGCGACGCATGAGCCGCGTCCTCCGCGAATTGTGGCTTTTCTTCTGGCGCGACCTCTGCATCGCGCGCACCTACCGCAGCCCCTTTATCCTCGAAGCCGTCGAGGCGCTCTTCGGCGCCGCAATGTTTTATTATGTCGCGCGATTTGTCGACAGCCCGCAGTTGCAGCGCTCCCTGCCGCAGGGCGGCACCTATTTTTCCTACGCACTGGTCGGATTTGTTTTCTTTGATTACTTGAACGCAGCGCTGGACTCTTTCGACCGCAGCCTGGAAGAAGCGCGCGATGCCGGAACACTCGAACCTCTCCTCGTTACCCAGTCGTCGTTACCGGTGATCCTTGCCGGCTCCGCCATTTATCCCTTCGTTGCAACCACGCTGCGCATCGCCGTCTATCTTGGCTGGGGTGCAGCGCTTTTTGGCTTCCCGCTGCGCGCGGCAAACTGGTTCAGCGTCCTTGCCGTGCTGCTCGCGACGCTGCTGGCTTTTTCCGGGCTGGGGATTCTTTCCGCGAGCTATTTGCTCCTCTTCAAGCGCGGCAACCCAGCCAAATGGTTTCTCATCGGTGTTTCCAGCGTGGTGGGCGGCATGCTCTTTCCGGTCAGCATCCTCCCGGATTGGCTGCAGCTTGTCGCGCGGCTGAACCCGGTTACCTACGCGCTGGAGGCCATGCGTGGCGCGCTCCTTGCCGGTGCCGGCTTCGCGGAGCTTTGGCGCTCGTTGGCGGCCTTGCTGCTTTGCGCGGCGGTTCTTTTGCCCTGCTCCATGGCTGTCTTCTCCTGGGCCCTTCGCCGCACGAAAATCACCGGTACCCTGACGCATCGTTAGCCGGCATTTCTTATCAGCCAGCGTGGCTTGGTGCAATAAATAAGGCGCCACGACCAGGTCGGGGCGCCTTTTCGAATGGAAGGGAGAAAAAGCTTACGACTTCTTTTTCTTTGTGTTGATTTTCGTGTCTATCCCCGGCGCCATCAGCTGCACCGCTTCAAGGCCTTGCTTAGCCTGCTGGCCCCACACTCCATTGGGATCCAGTTCCAAGGCCTTCTGATAAGCCTCGACCGTGCCGGGCTGAATAATAAACTCCAGCTTGTCACCCACCTTCTTCGTCTCCATCGAACCAACCAGAGCCGTGGCCAGCAGGTACCAAGCCTTCGCGCTCTTGGGATCGATGTCCGTGGACTTCTTCAAGGGTTCTACCGCTTCCTTCATGCGCCCCACATTGGACAAGCTGATACCGAAGTTGAGCCATGCCCCAGCAGCATTGGGGGGATCCATCTCAGCGCTTTTGGTATAGGCCGTGCGGGCTTCATCGATTTTTCCCGCGTGCGCCAGGACGTTGCCAAGATTATTGTAATAGCCCGGAACATCGGGCTTGGCAGTGATGGCTTGCTGGTATGCTTGCGCTGCCTCTTCGTTGCGACCCGCGATATCGTATGCTTCACCAAGCTTCGCCCAAAGGAGATGCATGTTCGGATCTTTTTCCGCGGCGGCCTTCTGTGCCGCTTGGAATTCCGTGGCCGCCTGGTTCGCAAGATCGGTCACTTTCTGCCTTGTGGTTTCGCGCTGATCCCCGGAAGCCTTGGCTAGATCCGCCCTGGCTTGGCGCTCCTGCTCCAGGATGGCATTGCCCTTGGCAAAGTGCTCCTTCATGCCCTCGAACTTCTGCTTCTCTTCTTCCTGCTTCTTGACCTGTTCCTGTGCCGCCGCGCCCTGTTTCGCGAGGACTTCCTTGAAGTTCAGACTGACCGTTGTTGTTTGTCCTGCCTGCACGCGGCATTGTGACTCGTACGGCTTATTCGGCGCTGCCAGCACTACGAAGACGCTGTAGACACCAGACCTGAGATTATGAAAAACATATTTCCCGTCTTTGTCCGTCTTGGTTTCTGATTTTGCGCCCTGATCACTCACCGCCTGAATCGTCATATCCGCCCAGGGCTTGCCCTCGACGTCCAGGATCTGCCCGGAGATGCTTCCGTCATTTTGCGCCGCCGCCCGCGGTGCAAGGACGCTGATCAAACTGGCGGCGAGAACCGCAGTAAGCGTCCACGACTTCCTAAATTTCATCATGCTTCATTCTCCTTGTGGTACGAGGCCAAAAATTACGGTCGAATCTTCACCGGGCCAGCCCCTGCTCCCCCGGGCTGCGTTCGCCTTATTATCATCTTAACCGGGCCGGATTTCCAAGCTCAGGTCTTGGCGGAAATGCGCTGCTGGTAGGGAATAGGGTCACTTACACCGGCTTCCGCGAATGCTCGCAGCCGCAAAAGACAGCTATCGCAAGCGCCACAAGCGGCGTCTTCGCCCTGGTAGCATGACCAGGTTAGATGCAAGGGAGCGCCGAGTGCCATGCCCTGGCGAATGATTTCGCTTTTCTTGAGGGTAATCACCGGAGTAATAATTTCTATTTTAGTCTCCGGCCGCGTTCCCACCCGGATCAGCTCTTGAAAAACTTTGTAATACTCCGGGCGGCAATCTGGATACCCCGAACTGTCTTCCGCAACCGCGCCGATGTAAACGGCCCCAGCGCCAATCGCTTCCGCCCAGCTCACCGCAACGCTCAGAAAATGCGCGTTGCGAAACGGCACGTAGGTCACCGGGATGCCTCCTCCGTGCGGCCCCCCGGAACCCAGCTCGTTTTCAGGCACCGTGATGCGCTTGTCCGTGAGCGCCGAGCCGCCGATGGCGCGAAAATAGTCGAGCTGCACCACCAGGCGCTCGCGCACGCCGTAGAAATCCGCGATGGAATCGAACGCGCGCCGCTCGCGCTGCTCCGTCCGCTGCCCGTACCGAGCGTGCAGCAACGCAAGGTTTTGCTCGCCGTGACGCTCCCGCGCAAGCGCCGCGCAAACGCAGGAATCCATTCCTCCGCTCAGCAACACTACCGCCCTTCTTCTATCCTGCTCTAGGTCCATTCCCTATCCGGTTCTTCCTAATTTTCCTTTTCTGCTCTGCGCCCTCTGTGCCTCTGCGTTACAGCTCGTTTTTTCTCTTCTGGCTTCAAACGCCTTTCTTCGCGGGGTCCCAAATGAATTTATGCAACTGCAATCCCAGCCGCACGGGCAGGCCGTCTTCGAGAATCCACTCCACAAGTGTGCGCGCTTCCAGCCCCGGCCACTTCCCTCCCGGGCCTTCAAATACTGGCGAAAACAGCACTTGTCTCACGCGTCCGGCGAGCCGGTGCTGCGCTATGAACTCTCGCGCGAAATCATAGTCGCGCCGCGTGAATATCACAAACTTCACTTCGTCCTTCCCATCCAGCGCCTCCAGGTTGCGCATTTCGAATGTATTTGCTTCCCCTGAATCTGGGCACTTCACGTCCACAATCTTGATCACTTCCTGCGGCAGCCGGCCGATGAAGCGCTCGCCGCTGGTCTCGATCATCACCGTGTAGCCCGCCGCCAAGAGCTTCTCCGCCAGCGGATAGACCTCCTCTTGCAGTAGCGGCTCCCCGCCCGTCAATTCCACCAGTGGCACGCCGGCTTGCGCACCGCTGGAATCCACGCATCGCCCGGCGAGCTGATCTACTCGCCCGCTCACCTCCTCCACGCTCATCTTCTTACCGCCATGGAATGCGTAAGCCGTGTCGCACCACGTGCAGCGCAGATTACATCCCGTCAACCGCACAAAGATACACGGCAAACCCGCGCGGGTACCTTCGCCCTGAATCGACTTGAAGATTTCTGTAATAACCATGACGTGTGGCGGGGGTCCTACTGTCCGCTTGACCTTGCTTTGCGCGACGCCCGGCGCGAGAGCCAGTAGATCGCTCCGAAGAAGAGCGTCATGGCGATACCGAGCCGCAGGTAACTGGGTGCGACGCCCATGGCGCGAAAAAGAGCGATGTAGCCCGCCGCGACCAGCAGCGCGGGGACCATGATGATGTAGAACGCGCGATTCATCGCTTCACCAACTTCCGAATATTCTATGCGCCCGGCCGGTATTGTGCCCGGGACGTCTCCGTCTCCCAGAGAACAATGTCCGTGACGTGAGCGCCAGCCGGCAAGTCTTTCAACTGACGCGTAACTTCCTCATAAAAATATCTCGCCACGTTTTCCGCCGTGGGATTCACCGTCTTGAACGGCTCTAGATCGTTCATGAACTGGTGATCCAGTTTGCCCATGACCTCGCGGATGACGCGCTTGAGGTGCGTGAAGTCACAAAGCAGCCCGATGGCATCCAGTTGCGGCCCTTCCAGCGTCACGCGCACCCGGTAGTTGTGACCATGCACATTCTCGCACTTGCCTTTGTAACCGCGCAGGGCGTGCCCCGCGGAAAATGTCTCTTCTACGCTCACTTGAAACATGTCTCTCCAAATCTCAATAGGCTAACCTTTTTACCCGCTCCAGCTTGCCCCGTAGCGCCATCAACCGATTGAGTTTCACTGTCATTCTGAGGCCGGCGCATTCAGTCTGCCGAAGAACCTCAACCTTAGAACCGCCAACAAAGTTTCGACCCTGGCCAGTAAACAACCCGTCCCGCCGGCAGCTTTTCTCCCAGATTCCTTCAGTTGGAGCGCACCTCTTCCAAAAACCGGGCGACATCCTTTAGTTCATGCGTCTTCCCGTAACTCGGCAGCGACTCCAGGAAAATTTTACCATAGGGCATGCGCTGTATGCGGGTATCCAGCAGCGCCAGCACGCCGCGGTCAGTTTTCGCTCGAATCAACCGCCCAAAGCCCTGCTTCAGCGCTAAAACCGCCTGCGGCACCTGAAACTCCGCGAATGGATTGCGCCCGTCCTCTTGCAGCGCGCGAACTCGCGCCGCCACAATTGGATCGCTGGGCACGGCAAATGGCAGCCGGTCCACGATCACGCAGGAGAGTTGCTCCCCGGGTACGTCCACGCCTTGCCAGAAGCTCGACGTCGCAAACAAAACCGACGCCGGAGTGTTCTTAAATCGCTCCAGCAGCGCGGACCGTGGCGCTGTGCCCTGCAGCAGCAGCGGAAAACTCACGCGGCTGCGCACCCGCTCGTACAGATCGTTCATCTGCGAGTAGCTGGTGAAAAGGCAAAACGCGCGGCCCTGGCTCAGTTCCAGCAATCGTACGATTTCGTCAGCGGCCTTCGCGCCGAACTCCGCGTCTCGCACATCGGGCATTTTCGGCGGCAGATAGAGTAGCGCCTGCTCCGCATAATCAAACTCCTGTGGCAGCGCGCGCTCTTTCGCATGATCCACGCCCAGGCGCTGGCGAATGTATTCAAAGCGGCCTGCCACGGTGAGCGTCGCTGAAGTCATCACCACGGTGTCGAACGGTTCGAACAGGTGCTCGCGAAGAATCTGGCTGACGTCAATCGGCGTGGCGGTCATGAACACGCCTTTATTCCGCCGCTCGAACCAGTACACGAAATTCTTTTCGTTGGATTCAAACAGGAACGACAGCTCCTGGCGCAGCTCGAAACTTCGCCGCGCGATGCGCAGCAGTTCTTCCGGTTTTTGCGTCAGCGCCGCAAATTCCGTCTCCAGCCCCTTCAGTGAAGTTACCAACGCATCGTAGGCTTCGCGGTTCTGCTCAAGAAATGCTTCCCGCTCGCTCCGGGCAAATGGGAAGCGCCCATCGCGCGGCGGAAAGGTTTCGAAAAACGCGCGGTTGCGCTCGCGGATGCGCTGTGTCCGCCGCAACAGCGATGGCGTTCCAAGGTGCCCCAGGCGCATGGCCTGGTCGGCGTCCCGCGCCAGTTCCTCGAACCGGAAATTTGAAATCTGCCTCCCAAAATAGTCGCTGGCCACGTCTTCCATTTCGTGAGCTTCGTCGAACACCACCGCGGAGTATTCCGGCAGGATGCTGCCGAAATCGTCCTGCTTCAGCGCCAGATCCGCGAAAAAAAGATGATGGTTGACGATGATCAGGTCCGCGTCTTTCGCGCGCTGATGCATCGCCGTGACAAAGCACTCGTTGAATTCCGGGCACTTTTGCCCGGTGCAAGCATCGCGCCGCGCGTCCAGCCGCGTCCACAAATCCGAATCGTCGGGAAGAAACGTCAGCTCCGCGCGGTCCCCCGTTTCCGTCAGCTTGGCCCACTCGCGAATCTGCCGGAACGTGTCGATCTCTTCGAGGCCCTTCAGCAGCGGCTGGTCCGCCATCGCATGCACTTTGGCGCGGCACAGAAAATTTGCGCGCCCCTTCATCACCGCGACTTTCAATTCCGGCGCGAAATGTTTTTGCAGAAACGGCACGTCCTTCTGGTACAGCTGCTCTTGCAAGGATTTCGTCGCCGTGGAAATCACCACACGCCGCCCGCTGCAGATCGCCGGCAGCAGATACGCCAGCGTTTTCCCCGTACCGGTTCCTGCCTCGAGGATGGCGTGGTGATGCGTTTCGAATGCATCGTGCACCATCTCCGCCATTTCCAGTTGCGCCGGACGATACTCGTATCCCCCGATCATGCATTTTTCCAGAAACCCGCCCGGCCCGAATACCTCCTGCATGGAAGGCTTCTTCGTGCCCGCCACTTCATCACTAACTTCTTGCGAACCCTCCGGCGCCTCGCCCTTCCCGACCGTCGGGTCATCCTCCAGCGACACGTATTCCCGCACGGCTCTAGCGCCGTTGCGCTTTTTCTTCCTCACCAGGGATCCATCTGCCGGATTCGCGCCGCGTCTTGCCAGAAAGCCTGCCTTCTCCGCCGAAAAATCAGCTCGCGGAGGCATTAACAATAACATACCCGGAAGAATCGCCCGTTTTCGCCCGGCGCTCGCGGCCAACGTCAGTGCCGCCAAGGTCCGCAAACACTAAACACTTTTTCCGCCCCCGCAAAAGGCAACGGGCCAGAGCATCGCAAGATGCTCCGGCCCGTTTTATTTGTTGTAGCGCCGGGCGGAATCTGTCCCGACCTGGTCGGGCGCCCGGCATGCCGTTTTTTTTACGCCGGCTGCACGCCGCCCACCGTCGTATTCGGCGGAATCGGCGTCCCCATGGACGCGGACGGGACGTTCGGAGCAATCACTGGCTGCAATCTGCGGTACAGCGCGAGCGAAATCGCGCCCACGCCCCAAATCAAGATGCCGGCATGAAAAAGGAACCCAATCACGGACACATGACCCAATGCCAGCACAGCGACCCGCACGATCACCAAACCCATGGCCATTCTGCCGAGCAACGGGCCGAGCTCGCTGCTGCGCCCCAGAATCCATTGGCCAGCCAGGGTTCCCACCACGATCTGCGCGCTGAACACCACCGTGCACCACAGCGCCAGACTGGCGATGCCGAGCGGAAGCCCCACAATCGTCACGCAAGCAATCAGCGAAGCGATGAACACGCCGAAGAACACCAGTATCCCGAGTCCCAGCGCCGCGCCGTATTGTTCTGCCGAGGCCACCGACTCTTGCGCGAATTTCGGCATCAGCGAGAAGAGCACCAAGCCAAATAGAAGAACCGCTGCCGTCCAGATCACTTTCCAGACAATAAACCCCGCGCTGGACTCTCTCCGTCTTTCGTGCTCCATTTGCTTGAACTCCACGGGAGACGCCAGCTTAGCCTGCGGAGACACCTCGGGTGGCCTCTCGCCGTCAAAATGGATGGGACCATCCACTTGCGCTCCCGCACTGATGGTGAGCACTTCGCCCTTGGCTTTCATCGCCCCGGCGACCGCACCAGCGATGTTCGCGCGCCCGAAGAAAGCGAGAACGTCGCGCCCTATTTTCCCATCAATACCCAAACTCTCTGAAAACGACGTCAAGCTCCCGGCAATTTTCCCCGACGAATCCACGCTGATATTTTCCCCAAAAGACAGCGCATTCTTTCCTACCGTTCCGCCAATGGTGATGGTGTTGGTGAACGAACGTACATTCCCGTCCACCTGCCCGTTGATCCGCGCATTTTTCGCGAACACAATCACGTCGCCGGTCACGTGACCATTGACCTCCAGCGACTGGCAAAAAGCAAATACATCTCCTTCGACCGTTCCATCAATCCGCACACGCGCGCCGCTCAGAAAGATATCGCCCTTGATGACCTCGCCCTTGGCGATCTCCGTGGATTCGCCCTTCCGAAACTCCGTCGCCGCCGAAGCCGGTGCGGCCAGCGCCAGAACCGCGCAAAGGCTGGCGAGAACCATCGCCACCGCCGAGCTTCCGCGCAGCCGTTTGCGGAGGAACACCGCCACAAACCCCGCCAGCGTCACCACCGCGAGTATTTCAATAAAAGAGAACATGGATTGCCATCCTTTCCAGAAGGCCCCCTGAAAAATCAGCAAACTCAACAAACTCGATCCGCCGAAGCCTGCTTGCTCGAATTGCTGCTGCCAGGGCTCGATATACCCGGTGTACAGAGCGTACAGCGCCATCGCCGCCAGTCCGAATGCTGCGCCCCAAATCCATTGCAGCGAGCGCCGCGCTCGCTCGTGAAATTCCGCCAGCCGCGCCGGAAGCGCTTCTTCTTCCTCCAGCATGGCGCGCGTCAAAAGCCGCGATTCGCGTTCCAGCGCGCGCAGTAGCGTCCGGCACTCCGCGCAACTCTGCGTGTGCAGGGAGACCTCCTGAGCGCGTCCCCGGTCCAGTTGCCGTTCCACGTAGAGCAGGCACGTCATTTCATCAACGTGCTTCATGCTGTCATTCACGGTGCCCCTCCCGCCGCCAGCGCGCCTCGTTCGCCCATCGCCTGCCGCAGCTCATGCCTGGCGCGCAACAGCACCACGCCCACAAACGCGCGGCGCACACCCAGGGCCTCGGCAATTTCGTCGTAACTCATGTCCGAGTAATACCTCATCGCCAGCGCCATGCGTGCCCGCGCTCCCAGCTTGTCCAGCGCCCGGCGCACCTCTTCGCTGGTGCGCTGCTCGATCAGCCGGTCCAGCTGGCTCGGGTCCGGGTGCTCCAGCGGCACGCTGTCCACGTCCTCGGTCTCTTTGTCCTGGCGGATCTTGCGCCGCCGCAGCATATCCCAGCAATGATTGGCGGCCACCTTATAAAGCCACGCCGTGAAGGAACGCGTCTGGTCGTACTGCCCCAGTTTGTCGCGCAGCTTCATGAAAATCTCCATGGTGGCGTCTTCCGCATCTTCCCGAGTCGGCAGCGCCCTCCGGCAAAAACGAAAAATGGCGGGCGCAAACTCCCGATACAGTTCCCCCCAGGCCTCGGCATCCCCGGCCCGGGCCCGTGCGATCGCCTGCGTAGGCTCCGTTTTTCCCGGCGCGCTCATTCGGCCTGGTCTCAGCGCTCCCATAGGCTAATACGCACCACACCTTCAAAAACTTACAAGCAGCCCGGTAGCGCTGGCGTCCCGCCGGCGCCTTTCAATCCAACCCAAATCGACACCCGGCTCAGCACTCTATCAGAATCCCCACCCCTGTTTGCACGCTTCGCCTTTGTAGGGGCGCAGCATTGCTGCGCCCGCCGCCGCGCCGAACACTCTCCCCATCAGCGCGTTCGACCGTTCATCACCTGTAGCGGCCGCCTTCCCAGGCGGGCGCCTTTCGCCTCTGCGCCGCATTCCCTCCATCCTGTGTTCTTTAGCCTCTTGGGGCGCACTCTTGGCTCTGCCCTTCGCGCTTAGCTCTTGTAGGGCCGGGGCTTTCCCCCGGTTTGTGGGGGTCCCGACGGTTCATGTCGGGAAGCCCGGCATCTTGGGTTGTTGCCCTTTTTCCCACCCCTCCATCCCCACAAAAAAGCGGCCCCGACTTTGTCGGGGCCGCT